>DATFCC010000278.1:0-18169 GCA_035253505.1 Hyphomicrobiaceae bacterium | reverse complement strand
GAGGCCGCCCGCCGCCTCATGGTGAAAGAATGCCGTGGCGCTCCGGAGCTGCTCGCGCATGGGTGCCTAGCGCCCGTATCGGGCTGCGAATTCGCGTTCGATTTCGCTCCTCCAGGTGCGCATCTCGCTCTCGAACTCCGGCCCGTCCCAGGCCCTGTGGTCGCCGTTCGCGTAGCAGCGGGCGTTGCGGCGATACATCAGGGCATTGAGCCTGTTGGCCACGAAGTTGTTCCGGGTCCGCACCACCTTGCCCGGCGTTCCCATGACGATGGAATTCGGCGGTATGATCGTGTCGTCGGCGACGAAGGTGTGGCCGCCAACGATGGAGTTCTCACCGATCACCGCGCCTTCCATGATCGTGGCGCCGATGCCGATCAGGCAATTGTCACCGATGGTGCAGCCATGCAGCGTCACCCGGTGGGTGATGGAGCAATAGTCGCCGACGATGGTCGGCCTGGCGTAGCCGACGTGCACCATCACGTGATCCTGCAGGTTGCTGCAGGCGCCGATGCGCACGCTAAATCCCTCGGCGCGGATGACCGTATACGGCCACAGGCTGGCGCCGTCACCGATCTCCACGCTGCCGTACACGCGCACGGACGGATCGATGTACGCTGCGCCTGGAAAGCGTTCCCGGACCCCGGCCTGCATGCGCAACCTCTCCTCGATATGGCGACACCGTCGGGCGAAGCCAGACTCGCATGCCGGGGGATCGGAGGAAAGCGCGGAAGCCTGGGCCATGCAACGCAGCGGACGCTGCACGCCGGGCGATAGCGCCGCGGCTAGTTCGCCGCGCGGGGCCAGTCGCCGGTGCCACCCATGCGGGTGATGGCGATGACGGCCTGCGTGCGGCTGTCGACGCCGAGCTTCTGGAGGATCGCCGATACATGCGCCTTGATGGTGGCCTCGGACACATTCAGCTTGAAGGCGATCTGCTTGTTGAGCAGCCCTTCCCCCAGCATCATGAGCACGCGCACCTGCTGGGGGGTCAGCTTGGAGAGCCGCGAGACGAGCTCGGCGGTCTCCCTGGGCGGGGCGGTTGCAAGGTCGACGCCGGGCGGCAGCCAGATCTCCCCGCCCATGACGCGATGGATCGCCTCGCGGATACGCTCGACGGGCTGCGACTTCGGAATGAAGCCGGAAGCCCCGCAGTCGAGGCACTGGCGGATGGTGGTTGCGTCGTCGCTGGCCGATACGACAACCACCGGCACCTCGGGATGCTGCGCGCGCAGGTAAAGCAGTCCCGAGACGCCGTGCACGCCGGGCATGGCGAGGTCGAGCAGGATCAGGTCGATTTCCGCGGACACGGCGAGCTTCTCGGTCAGTTCGTCGAGCGTGCCCGCCTCGAGAATCTCGGCATTGGGAAAGGCCGCGGTCAACGCCTGGTTGAGCGCTCCGCGAAACAGGGGATGGTCATCGACGATGATGAACCGGCTTTTGGTCATTGCGCGTGCCAGCCTGCCGCAAATCCGGATCGACGTCCCGCGCTACCTCATCCCCGAGGCAACCATCGGAATCTAGCGAGTTTGCAGGCGAATAGCTAATTTCCGCATTGCGGGGCCGCAAAGACGTGGGGAAGGGGCAACGCGGGTCGGGCCGCCCGCCCCAGTTGGACCACGAATCGCCGTCAACGTGTATGTCCATCCCGAGCGTGGCCGCTGGCCCCGCTCGCGTCCGGCCGACAACCCGTGCGAGATGCCGTTATGATCGAGCGCAGCGAGCGCAAGCAGTATTGGCGGCATACCAAGGTGCAGATGCTCACGACGCTGCTGCCGTTCCTGGCGGCCATGATCGTGCTTCCCCTCTATGCCGACACCCTCAACGACAAGCGCGTCCTCGGCATACCGCTCGGGTACTTCCTGGCGTGCCACGGGTTCATCGTCATCGCCTTCGTGACGATCGCCGTGTTCGTCAACCGGCAGGATGCCGTCGACCACTGGCACGGCGCACACGAGGACTTCTAGCGTCCGATGGCCATCACCGCGCGCACCCGGCTCGTCAACCCCCGGCTCGGCAGCTATTTCGGCATCTTCACCGCCGCCTTCGCGGGGCTCGTGCTGATGGCGCTGATGCTGGAGCAGCTCGGCATCGACGACGCCACCGTGCGCTTTACCCTGCTTGCCGGGCCGATCGCGCTCTACGCGGCCATCGGCTTCGGCTCGCGCGCCCGCGAGATCGCCGACTACTTCGCCTGCGGCCGGCGCGTGCCGGCATTCTTCAACGGGCTGGTGCTGGGAATTGCCGCGCTCGGTGGTGCCGGGTTCCTGGCCTTCACGGGATCCCTGCTGATCGTCGGTGTCGACGCCATGTGCCTCAGCATGGGCTGGTGCGCCGGCCTGGTGTGCATGGGCGTGCTCTTCGCACCCTTCCTGCGCAAGTTCGGCGCCTATACGCTGCCCACGTTCCTGGGGCGGCGGTTCGAAAGCCGCGTCGTGCGCCTGCTCGCTGCCATCGTGATGTGCGGACCGCTCCTCCTGCTGCTGACCGGCGAGGCGCGGTTTGCCGGTTACGCGGCCGGCTGGATGCTCGGCCAATCCGATCGGGTCATGGCGGCTGCCTGCATCGTCGCCGTTGCCGCCACCGTGCTGCTCGGTGGCATGCGCTCCCTCACCTGGTCCAGCGTCGCCATGGGCATCGCAGCAATCCTGGCCCTGGCGGTCGGCGCCAGCCTCATCGCCATCCTGGTTTCCAACCTGCCGCTGCCGCAGTTGACGCATGGCGGCATCGTCCGCGTCATCACCCGCACGGAGATTGCCCGCGGTGTGCCCGTCGTGCTCGCGCCCCCGCTGGCCTTCGATCTGCCGGCGGAGGCGTCCGCGCCCCTGATCAAGCGGTTCTTGCAGTCGTTCGGCAGTATCGGCAGCCTGAGCTTCGTGCTGATGTCCTTCGTCGTAACGGCAGGCATCGCCGCCTCGCCTTCGCTCCTGTCCAGGGTCGGGACGGCGCCGGGCGTCTACGAGGCGCGCAAGTCGCTGGGCTGGGCCGTATTGGTGGCGGGGATAGTGCTGCTGACCCTGCCCGCCATTGCCGTCTATCTGCGCGCGATGATCCTTGACCAAGTGGCCAACCAGCCGGCAGACCACCTGCCCGCATGGTTCCAGTTGCTGCAGCAGGCGGGCATCGCCAAGGTGGAGGCGAGGCTGCCAACCGTCAAACTTTCCGACATCAGCTTCGAGCGCGATGCGGCGCTCTTCGCGCTGCCGATTGCGTCGGGCTATCCGCAGGTGCTGGTCTACCTCTCCCTGGGCGGCGCCCTTGCCGCGGCGCTGGCGGCACTGGCGGCCGGGCTCCTGACGACGGCCAACATGCTGTCCGAGGATGTCGTGCATGGCCGCACAGGCGAGGCGATGTCGGACGGCGCCAGGGTAGCGACGGCCCGCGCCGCGCTGCTGGGCGTCGCTGCCGTGGTCGTCCTGGTGACGTTCGCGGCGTCCGCGGACCCGCTGCAACTCGTTCTGGCGTCCCTCAACTTCGGTGCCGGCGTCACCTTTCCTTTGCTTCTGCTGGCGATCTGGGACAAGCGCACCAACTCCTGGGCGGCGCTCGCCTGCATGGCTGTCGGGTTCGGCGTGACGACGCTGGCGATGCTGCTGGGCTATGCGGGCGCGATCGGCCTGCCCGGGGAGCTGGCCGGCGCCGCGGGTGCACCGGCCGCCCTCGGTGCGGGACTCTTCCTCAGCCGGATCACCCCGGCGCCCGGCCGCAACGCGCTCGATATCGTGCGCGACATGCGCGTGCCGGGCGGCGAAACACTGTACGATCGCGAGGTGCGCCTGCTACGATTGCGCGGCCGCACGCCCGCGTGATGCGGCCCGACATTGCCGCAGGGTAACTTGCATAGCCGGGCCGCTCGCATGTAACCATTGCAGGTTGCCAGCGATGGCTCCGGGCACCAGCACGAGAACAGGAAGCGCCACGAGATGTCGGCACGGGAGCGGCTCGGCCTCTATCCAGCCATCGAGCCCTATCGCCAGGAGCGGTTGAAGGTCGGGGGCGGCAACGAGATCTACCTGGAGGAATGCGGCAATCCCAACGGCAAGCCGGTGGTGATCGTGCACGGCGGGCCGGGCGGCGGGTGCAACTCCACCATGCGGCGCTTCCACGATCCCAACCGCTATCGGATCATCCTGTTCGACCAGCGCGGCTGCGGCCGCTCGCTCCCGCACGCAAGCCTCGAAGCCAACACCACCTGGCACCTGGTGGCGGACATGGAGCGGCTGCGCACCCATCTCGGCGTCGAGCGCTGGCAGCTCTTCGGCGGCTCATGGGGCTCGACCCTGTCGCTGGCCTATGCGCAGACCCATCCCGACCGCGTGAGCGACCTCGTCCTGCGCGGCATCTTCCTGCTGCGGCGCGAGGAGCTGGCCTGGTTCTACCAGGGGGGATGCAGCTGGATGTTTCCCGAGGCATTCGAGGAATTCCGCAAGATCATCCCGCCGGAGGAACGCGGCGATATGATCGCCGCCTACTATCGCCGCCTGACGAGTCGGGATCGCAACGTGCAGATCGCCGCCGCCCGCGCCTGGTCGATCTGGGAGGGCAGCACGCTGTCGCTCATGCAGGACCCCGAGCGCGTGCGCCTGTTCGGCGCCGACAACTACGCCATCGCGTTCGCCCGCATCGAATGCCACTACTTCGTCAACCGCGGCTTTTTCGAGCGGGACGATCAGCTGCTGCGCGGCGTCGAGCACATCCGGCATCTACCCTGCATCATGGTGCACGGCCGCTACGATGTCGTCACCCCGGTCAAGAACGCGTGGGATCTGTGGCGCGCGTGGCCACAGGCGGAATTGAGGATTGTCGCCGATGCGGGGCACGCCATGACGGAGCCGGGCATCGTGCACGAGCTGGTCGGCGCCACGCGCAAGTTCGCCATGCGCCCCTAGCGGCGGCGAGCCTGGGCCGCGTCGAATGCGATCCGGGCCCGCTGGACCTTGTCGCGGTTCTCCCGCGCCCAACGCCCAAGCCCATGCACCGGCACCAGCAGTGAGCGGCCGAGCTCGGTCAGCGCATAGTCGACCCGCGGGGGAACGGCTGCAAACACCGTGCGCGTGACCAGCCCGTCGCGCTCCAGGCCCCGCAGCGTCAGTGTGAGCATGCGCTGCGAGATGCTGGCGATGGCGCGGCGCAGCTCATTGAAACGCTTGGGGCCGTCACCCAGAATGGTGACGACCAGGACGCTCCACTTGTCGCCGATGCGGTCCAGGACCTCGCTGACGGCGCGGCAGTCCTCGGGCACATGCAGGTTACCTGGTAACACGCGTGTGCGCTCTTGCGTCCGCCTGGTAGTCATCTATCTAGCCTTGGTATCAAAGCATAACCAGTATAGGACCGTGTACGAGCGTGCTCAAGGTTGCCACCGTCGCCGGCAGCGATCCGCTGCCGGCCCGGAGCTGCCGCGACGCGTGAGAGGTCCTGGCAAATCCCGACGCAGCCCAGAGCAGGAGGTCGCCATGTCCATCCGACCCGTAAAGCGCATCATCGAGGCCAAGCCGACCATGGAGGGTGCGGGCGTGAAGCTGCGGCGCGCGTTCGGCTTCGGCGACACGGCGGAGTTCGATCCGTTCCTGCTGCTGGATGATTTCCGCAACGATCGCCCCGCGGACTATCGCGCCGGCTTTCCGTGGCACCCGCACCGGGGAATCGAGACGATCACCTATGTTCTGGCCGGCACGGTCGAGCACAAGGACAGCCTCGGCAATCAGGGCGCGCTCGGCGCGGGCGACGTGCAGTGGATGACCGCCGGCAGCGGCATCCTGCACCAGGAGATGCCTGCCGGCGACACGCTGGGCCGCATGCACGGCTTCCAGCTCTGGGCCAACCTGCCGTCCGCGCTGAAGATGACGGCGCCCCGCTACCAGGACATCAAGGCCGGCGAGGTTCCCGAGGTCATCGACGATGACGGCACGCGCGTGCGCGTGGTGTGCGGCGACTTCTGGGGCAAGAGAGGACCCGTCGAGGGCGTCGCGGCCGATCCGCGATACCTCGACATCTCCGTGCCGCCTGGCAAACGTAAGACACTGGCCGTCGAGCTCGAGCGCCATGCCTTCGCGTACGTGTTCGAGGGGTCCGGGTCTTTCCGCGCCGCCTCCCAGCCGCTCGGCGTGCTGACCGAGAAGGAGCTGGACGGCGTCGAGACCGTCGTGCGCGAGCAGACGGGAAACCGCTCGCTGGTGCTGTTCGATAGCGGTGACGAGGTGACGGTCCAGGCCGGCGACGAAGGCATCCGCTTCCTGCTGGTCTCGGGCAAGCCGATCCGGGAGCCCGTCGCCTGGTACGGCCCCATCGTCATGAACACGCAGGGCGAGCTGGAGACCGCTGTGGGCGAGCTGCGCGATGGCTCTTTCATCAAGCGCCGATGAATGGATGCGGGGCCTTCCCGCCCCGCATCGCTCGGCACTGTTGCATCAGGCAGGTGCGACGCGCGGGCCGTCCTTCCGTCAGCTCCGCAGGCGGGTGCGGACGATGCGGGGAAAATCCTCGCCCTCGGAGCGCGCCTGCAGGGTGGGCGGACGCCCGTCGCCCGGGTCCTTGCGCGCATCACCGGCCGACCACCAGCGGCCTCCGGTCATGCCGGGCTGCGGCTGGGTTTGGGCAGGCGCGGCATTTTCCGGCGGGTAGGACGGTGCCGGCGGCGGGGCCGGCGCAGCCGCCGCAGGCTGCTGCGGGGGAAGGCTGGCTCCGGCGAACCAGGCGTCGATGAGGTCGAGTTCGTCGGCGGACAGGTTCAGGCCCTGGCTGCGGCAGCGCGCCACCACGAAATTGCGGAAACGGCCGGCAAACAGGTTCGCCGTTGCCCCCTGCTCGAACCACGGATCGGGCTCGCTGACCACCTCGAGCACGAAGCGCACGTCGTCGCGGCGCACGTCCAAGCCGCGCTCGCGCGCGCGCTGGGCAATGGTGTCGAGGGTCTGCGCGCCGATCAGGTCGTTGCCGCTGATTTCCTTGGCCATGATCTCGAACAACAGGCGGTACTCGTGCGGCGCCAGCGGCGGCGCCTGGCAAGCGTCCTGGATGCGCGTGATCGATTGCTGGATATTGGCCGTGCTGCCGGCTGCGGGTGCGGGTGCCGCAGTGGACAAGGGAGCGCTCCGCCCCATCGGCGGCACGTTGGCGCCGGGACGCGTCGGGGGCAGGCTCGAGGCCGGCAGAGCCTGCTGCAGGGAGGCCGGCGTCAGCGGCATCAGCTCGGGATGGGAGATCCTGGAGCCACTTCTCGCCTGGCTGCCGGTGCCCGTATCCAGCGCCGGCTCGCGCGACTGCAGGGCGGCGGGCCTTGCGTCCTCGACATGGCGCTTGGCGTCGAAGGCGACATACGGCGGATCATTGGAGAGCGCGATGTCGGCCGGAAGCTGGCGCAGCAGCTCGCGAAAGCTGCCGGCGCCGCCCCAGCCGCTGCCGACCGTCTTGTCGTGGCCGAGCGCGCGCATGGCCCGTTCTGCCAGGACCTCAAGGGGGACGGGCGTGCCCGAGGCACGCACGCTGTTGACGACCTCGGCCAGGATCTCCCGCCGCGCGTCGTCGCCCCTGGCGGACGGCATGGCGGCGGGCTTGTCGTTGCCCGTCTCCGCCGGCATCTCGCCGCTGAGGATGAGCGCGATGAGGTCTGCTTCGCGAACTTCGCCGTCGCTGATGGCGGTGTATGGCGCGGCCGTGAAGTCGTTGGCGAAAATCACCGTGCGGCGGGCGTGCGCGCGCAGGCGATGCAGGACCGGCGTGAAGTCTGCGTCGCCGGACAGGATGATGAACTCGTCGAAGTAGGTGTCGTGGGTGAGATAGTCGCGGATATCCATGACCATGCGGATATCCGACGAGTTCTTGAGCTGGGCGGTCAGCGGCGGGCAGTCGATCACCTCGAATCCGGCGCGCAGGAAGTGATGGCGCACGAACGGAAACGAGTTCATGTCGGTGGAATTGTCGTTGGGATTGCGCCGCGGCACGGGGTTGCCATAGCAGCGGTTCATGACGATGCGGCGCTTGTTGTCGATGAAGGGCGTGTTGGTGGCGGTGATGAGCCGCCCGGTGTCGATGCCGCGCAGCCATCCGCTGGCGTCCTTGGCGAAGCGCTTGGCCGCCTCCTCGCTCTTGCGCTTCAGTGAGAGGTAGATGTTGTCGTAGTCGACGAACACCGCACTGAGGTAGGGTGCACCCGCTTCCCTCTGCATTGTCGACGGCCCCCGAATCGCCCGCATTGTTGTTGTCCCCACTCGCCCGATCGCAGCGCGCGCGATCTTGCATCTCATGAACAATACGAGTCGCGTGGGCGGTGCAAGTCGTGGCGACGTGCGATCGGAGAGGCCGGGGGAAAACGTGTGAAGTGCCACATCGTGCGCACATTCGGGGCCGCGAGGGCGCTGCGCAGTTGCCGAATCGCAACGAGTTGGGGAGGCGCGGGGCGCTAGTCCGGCTCGAATGCCACTGACGCCAGCTCGAAGCCGGCAAACAGGAATCCGGGCGCGACGGTGCAGCCCACGAGGCTCCAGGCCCCGAGGCTCACGGCCTGCTGCCACGCATGGGCGGGCACCACCATCTGCGGGCGCTCGCCGGCCGTCAGGTTGGCTCCGAGCCGGTGTGCGCGGCGGCCATGAGCGTCATCGGCAATGGTCAACTCCAGCGGCGCACCGGCGTACCAGTGCCACACCTCCGCGGCATCGATCCGGTGCCAGCGCGACGTCTCACCGGCTGCCAGGAGGAAGTAGATGGCAGTGGAGGCCGACCGGCCGGAAGCATCGGCGACGGGGTCGCGAAACGTCTCGCGGAAATGGCCGC
The DNA here is from genome assembly GCA_035253505.1 of Hyphomicrobiaceae bacterium. GTDB lineage: Bacteria > Pseudomonadota > Alphaproteobacteria > Rhizobiales > Hyphomicrobiaceae > AWTP1-13. The sequence goes on along the minus strand of DATFCC010000278.1, from coordinate 9,400 downwards.
CCTCCGGATGCGGCGCCAGGCCCAGGAGCCTGACAACCTCGCCCGCCGATAGCCCGGCGCTGACCATGGGCCGCCCGCGCCTAGCCCCGGTTCTTGCGTTCGCGAATCTCGCCGAAGATCTGCCACTCGGGCTTGCCGGTCATGCCGAGCCGCTTCTGGATCGCCGGCACATGCGGGCGCAGGAACGGATTGGTGTCGAGCTCGGCGCCGATGGTCGTGGGCAGCGTCGCCTTGCCGGCCGCGCGCATCTGGTCGACCGCCTTGGCGCGCTTCTGCAGGGCGTCGTTCTCCGGCTCGATGGTCAGCGCGAAGCGGGCATTGGCCTGCGTGTACTCGTGCCCGCAGTAGACCGAGGTCTCTCTCGGCAGCTTCATCAGCTTCTGCAGCGACGTCCACATCATCTCGGCGTTGCCCTCGATGACGCGTCCGCAGCCGATGGCGAACAGAGTGTCGCCGACGAAGGCCACGCCGGCCGAAGGGATCCAGAAGGTGATGTGGCCCGCCGTGTGCCCGGGTGTGTCCAGCACACGCACCTCGTGGCTGCCGAAGCGAAACGTATCACCCTCGCCCACCTGCTTGTCGATGCCGGGGATCTTCGCGGCTTCGCCACGCGGGCCGATGATCGTGCAGCCGGTATCGGCCTTGAGCGCCGCATTGCCGGCGGTGTGATCGCCGTGATGATGCGTCGTCAGGATATGGGTCAGCTTCCAGCCCTTCTCGGCCAGCGCGGCCGCCACCGGCTTGGCATCGGGAGCATCGATGGAGGCGACAACCCCCCGCTCGGCATCCCGGATCAGCACGCCAAAGTTGTCCGACAAACAGGGGAACTGATGGATTTCGAGGTTGGACATGGGGCCACTTCCGCCAGCTTTTGCTTGCTTTTTGCCTGTCTTGCCGCACCCTAACAGCGCGCGCATCGAATTCAAACCGCGAACGCTCGGGCACCTGCGCCCTCGCCCTGCCTCGCGTCGCCAGGCTCGACAATGCAACTCGACGTTGCCGATCTTCGCGATTTTTACAACGGACCGCTGGGAGGCGTCGTCCGCCGACTGCTGACGAGCCGCATCCGGGCGCGCTGGCGCAACGCGCAGGGCTGCCAGGTGATGGGGTTGGGCTTTGCCGCCCCCTATATCGGCATCTTTCGCGGCGAGGCGGCCCGGCTCGGCGCGCTGATGCCGGCGGCCCAGGGCGGGCTGGTATGGCCGGCGTCGGGCGCCGTGCACACCGTGATGGTGGAGGAGGCCATGCTGCCGCTTCCGGACGCCTCCGTCGACCGCCTGCTGTGCGTGCATTGCCTGGAAGCCTCCGAGCGGGCCAGCGCGCTGCTGCGCGAGATGTGGCGCGTGCTGACGCCGGAGGGCCGGCTGCTGCTGATCGTCCCCAACCGGCGGGGTGTGTGGGCGCGCATGGACACGACGCCCTTCGGCCACGGCCGCCCCTACAGCCGCGCCCAGCTCGAGCGTCTGCTCGGTGACGCCCTGTTCACGCCGACCGAGTGGGCCAACGCGCTGTTCATGCCCCCGTTCGACCGGTCCTGGCTGGTGCGGTGGGCGACCGGCTTCGAGCGGATCGGCGCGCGGCTGTGGCCGGTGTTCGCCGGCGTCATCATCGTCGAGGCGCGCAAGGAGCTGATGGGCGCGATCCCAAAGCCGGCGCGGCCGCGGCGCGTCGAGAAGCTGGCGACCGTGCGCGGCATCCTCAAGCGCTGCGAGGAGCGGACGGATGCTCGTGAGGGCACCGACCCCGACAGCCTCAATAGATGAGGTAGGGCGCGCGGCGGGCCTTGAAGGCCGCCACGTCCGGCTGCCATGCGGCGATGATCGCGGCGGCATCGGCGCCGGCCTCGAGCATGGCCGGCAGGCGCCTGGTGCCGGCGATGGCGTGAAACATCTTCATGTTGGCGAACAGGGGGGCGATGCCCTTGGCGCGCGCTTCCGCCGCGATCATCACCAGCACATGCATGCCGATCTCCAGCGGCTCGATCCGGTCAGGGTCGGTGACCACGAGCCGGACGCCCTGGAGGCGCATGCCCTCGAAGCGCGGGCGCGTGGCAATGCCGGGCAGCGACCGCGGCCTGAAGGTCGCGACCTCGAAACGGACGCCGGCGAGATTCAGCCTGTCCAGTCGCGCGGCGATCGCCTTCCCGTCAAGCCACGGCGCGCCGAAGAGCATGAATGGCGTCGGCGTGCCGCGGCCTTCGCTCACCTCGGCCTCGCCGACGATGCCGATACCCGGGTAGACGAGGGCCGCCTCGAAGGTGGGGATGTTGGGGCTGGTGGCGACCCACGGCCGCTCCAGGCGCTGCCAGCGCAACGATCTCTCCCAGCCCGCCATTTGCACGACGTCGAGGTCGAGCGCGTCGAGGCCGTCGAGCCATCGCTCGCCCTTGATCATGCGCGCCAGCTCACCGACCGTGAGGCCGTGCACCATCGGGATCGGGTACTGCCCGACGAAGGAGCGCAAGGGCGGCTCCAGCACGAAGCCCGATACGTACTCGCCGCCGAGCGGATTCGGCCGGTCGAGCACGAGGAAGGGGATGCGCCGCTGCGCTGCCGCCTGCATGGCGAGGCCCATGGTCGAAATGTACGTGTAGAAGCGCGCGCCCACGTCCTGGATGTCGAAGACGAGAACGTCCACCTCGCGCAGCATGGCCGGGGTGGGCTTACGCGTGGCCCCGTACAGGCTGTGGATCGGGAGGCCGGTGGCCGCGTCGATGCCGCCCTTCACGCTGGCACCGGCTTCGGCGGCACCGCGGAAGCCGTGCTCGGGGGCAAAGATGGCGGCAAGCTTCACGTCGCGTGCCTTGACCAGGAGGTCGACGAGGTGTGCGCCGCCTGCGCGTCCCGTCTGGTTCGTGACGAGGCCGACCCGCCTGCCGACGAGGGCGGCGAAGCCCGATGCGGCTAGCGCCTCGGCGCCGACGACCACGCGCGGGCCCGCGGGAGGCGTTCGGCCCGAGGCGCGGCCGGTCATTGCCGTGCCCCCTGCCACGCCGAGGAGACAGGCGAGCGCCTCACGCCTGCTGAGCGCTTCCCATTCCCCTTCGCGCGTGCGGACCCCTCGACCAATGCCCTGCACCTTGTCCCCGACCTGGATGTGGCGTTCGCATCCGCCGAACCTGCGGCCATGGCGAAAATGCGGGGAGCCCGGCCGGCGCGCAAGAGCAGAGGCCTACTGGGAGGGCAGGATTTGTGACACGATGGCCATCGCGGCATGCGCCTGCAGCACCGGGGGGCCCCGTGAGGATCAATCGCGCCATCGAGCTCCTCGAGCAGGATCAAGCGATCTATTACGTGGGCCATCACACCGGCCACGCGCTGAGCCACGCTCAGGGCCGCGAGGATGCCCTGACCTGGGCCGACTACATCAACGTCGGCATGGAGCACGGATCCTTCGACATGGCGGGCCTCGCCGAATACATGCGCGGGCTCGTCGACGGCGGCCCGACGCGCTCGGGACACCGCACGCCTGCCGTGATCGTCGAGTTGCCCGCGCGCGGCATGCAAGCCGCCGAGGTGCGCACCAACGCCTGGCAGGTACGCCAGATCCTCGCGCGCGGTGTCCACGGCGTGCTGCTCTGCCAGGCCGAGACCGCCGATGCGGTGGCCGCTTTCATCGAGGCGGCCCGCTATCCGCAGCACTCGCCGGGCGTCGATGCGGCCCTGCCCTCGCCTCTCGAGCGCATGCGTGGCGCGCGAGCACAGCCCGGGCGCGCGGATTCGCAAGGCAGGCCCATTCTCGGCGTCGGCACGCGCGGGCTGGGGTCGGAGGCGACCGCCGCGCCCATCTGGGGTCTCGGCCGCGAGGCGTACATGGAGTGCTGCGATCCGTGGCCGCTCAATCCGCGGGGTGAGCTGCTGCTCGGCGTCAAGGTCGAGAGCCCGGAGGGCGTGGCCAACTGCGAGGCGATCCTCGCCGTGCCGGGCATCGGCTTCGCCGAGATGGGCCCCGGCGATCTCGGCCTGTCGCTCGGCTATACGGCAGTGCCGCGCGATCCCTATCCGCCCGAGATGAAGGAGGCTCGCGATCGCGTCTTTGCCGCCTGCCGCGCCAACGGCATCGCCTTCCTGGAGGTCTGCTCGCCGCAGAACATTGCAGCGAGGCTCGACGAAGGCGTGCGTGTCGTCGCCGGCCACAGCCAGGACACGGCGCAGATTGGCAGGGCGCACCAGAAGCGCACCATGCCGGTTTAAGCCGCTCAGTGGCAGTGTAGGGGGTCAGACCCCTCGCCTCTGACAGCGGTTTTGAAGACAGGCGTCGGTGCGAGGGGTCTAACCCCTATGATCCCTTACCCGCGCGGCTGCGGCGTGGCGGCCAGGCCCTTCGGCTTGCCGACGATGGTCACGATCGGCTCCTGGCCCTCGAACAGGCGTTTGGCCGCGCGCCTGGCGTCCTCCAGCGTCACGGCCTCGATCTCGGCGTTGCGGCGGTCGACGTAGCCGGGGTCGAGACCCTCTTGCCAGAACCACAGGAGCTGGTTGGCGATCTTGGCGTTGCTGTCGAAGCGCAAGGCGAACGAGCCGGTGAGGTAGTCCTTGGCGTCGCGCAGCTCCTTCTCGGTGGGCCCATCGGCGGCGATGCGCTTGAGCTCGCCCTTGATGACCTCCATGGAGTTGGCGATCTCCTCGTTCTTGGTGGCGACGCCGCCCGAGAAAACCGCCGTCTGCTTGTAGGGCTGGATCTGCGTGTGGACCGAGTAGGCAAGCCCGCGCTTCTCCCGCACCTCCTCCCAGAGCCGCGAGGACATGACGCCGCCGCCGAGCACGGTGTTGACGACGAAGGCCGGGATGAAATCCTTGTCCGAGCGCGGGAACGCGGGCAACCCGAAGCGGGCCACCGATTGTGGCACGGCCATCTCGATCACTCTGAGCTTCTCGGCCGCCGCCGGCTGCACCGGCGGAACCGGCGTCAGCCTTGCCTTGTCCGGCAGTTGCCCGAACAGCGTGTCGAGCATCCCGCCCAGCGTGGCGGCGTCGATATCGCCCACGACGACGACGCGCAGATTGTCCTTGGCGAAGACGCGGGACCAGTATTCGCGCAGGTCATCCCGGGTCATGCCCTGGATCGTGGCGGGTGTGCCGTTCGCCGGCCTGCCGTAGGGATGGCCGGCGAAGGCGGCGGCATTCCATTGCTCGGTGGCCACCCGGTCGGGGTCGCGCGCGGCGTAGGCGAGACCCGCCAGAAGCTGGCCACGGACACGATCGACGGCGTCAGCATCGAAGCGGGGCTTGCCCAGCGCAAGCGACAGCAGGGCGACTGCCTGCTCCCGGTTCTCCGACAGCGTCTCGAAGCTGCCGTAGAAGGCATCGCGCGCGTCGTCGTAGCTCATGCGCATGGCGATCTCCTCCATGCGCTCCTGGAAGACCTTGGCCGGCAGGTCGCCCGCCCCTTCGTCCAGCATGCCAGCCAGGAAATGGGCCACGCCTTCCTTGCCGGCCGGGTCCTGGGCACTGCCGCCCTCGAAGGCGAAGCGCATGCCGATGAGCGGCACGCTGTGCTCCTCGACGAGCCAGGCCGTGATGCCGCCGGGACTCTTCACCACCTGGATCTTCATGGCTTCGGCTCTGGTCCCCATGAATGTCGTGACGACCGCCAGGAGGGCGGCCAGCAACGCTGCCCTGCCGCAGGCGACGGGCCGCACGCGGGTCATGCCGTTCTCCTTACAGTTTATTGGCTGCCGGCTTCAATGCCGCGTTCTCTGCGTCCGCGGGCAGGGGGATGAGGCGCCCGGTCACCGAGTTACGCAGGTCGAGTTGCTTGGCGGCGACGCGTTGGACGTCCTCGGGCGTCACCTTGGCGATGTCCGCCGGCCAGCTGTTGACCCTGTCGATGCCGAGGCCGAGCAGCGCCCCCTCTGCATAGCGCCGCGCGAGCGCGCTCTGGCTGTCGGATTCGTAGACGAACTCGGCGATGAATGCCTTCTTCGCGCGATCGAGCTCTTCCTTGGTCACTCCCTTCTCGCGCAGCTCCTTGAGCACGGCATCGACGCCCGCCTCCACCCTGTCGAGGTCCACGTCGGCGGCGGCGACCGCATAAACGCCGATGCTGCCGCTGTCGAGCCCCGTGCCCGAGTACCAGCCGCCGGCGCTGGAGGCGATCTTCTCCTCCGACACCAGCCTCTGGTAAAGCCGGCTGGTGCTGCCGTTGGCGGCGATCTTCATGAGCAGGTAGAGCGCTTCGGCTTCGCCCGGGGCCGCCGTGGGGATGCTCGGTGCCAGGTAGAAGCGGCGCACCGATGCGTTGCCGGCGCGCGGGTCCTTGATCTCCAGGCGGCGCGGCGCGCGATGGGGCGGCTCCTGCGGCCGCTGGCGCTTCTTGATGTCCGGGTTGGGCTTCAGGTTGCCGTAGGCGGCCTCCGCAAGCTGGCGCACCTCCGCGACGGTGACATCGCCTGCCACGACGACGATGGCGTTGTTGGGGGCGTAGAAGCGCTTGTAGAAGGCCAGCGCGTCCTCGCGCGAGAGCTTGGCCATCTCGTGCATCCAGCCGATGATGGGGATGCGATAGGGATGGTTCTGATAGAGGGCCGCCGACATCTGCTCGGAGAGGATGCTGGAGGGGTTGTTCTCGGTGCGCGAGCGCCGCTCCTCGATGATCACCTCGCGCTCGGTCGCGACCTCCTTCTCGGTCAACTGCAGGTTCATCATGCGGTCGGCTTCCATCTCCATCACCTTCCTGAGGTGGTTCTTGGAGATGCGCTGATAGTAGCCTGTGACGTCGTGGGAGGTGAACGCGTTGTCCTGCCCGCCGAGCTTGGCGACGGTTCTGGAGAACGCGCCCGACGGGATCTTGTCGGTGGATTTGAACATCAGGTGCTCGAGGAAGTGGGCGATGCCCGAGACGCCCGGCGGCTCGTCGGCCGAGCCGACGCGGTACCACACGTAATGCGTCACCACGGGGGCGCGATGGTCGGGCACCACGATCACCTGCAGGCCGTTCGACAGCGTGAACTCGCTGACGCGGCTGACGGCAGGGCTGGCATTGAGGGTCTGGATGGTCTGAGCGAACATTATGAGGCCAATGGCAAGGGTGAGTGCGAAGCGAGGCAGACGGCGCGTGCCAATTTTCTGCATGAGCGACTTCAATCCTGTGCGCGGCTCTGAGAGTGCCGGCTTGCCCACTCAAGTCTGTGCGCATGCGCCGGCCGGCAACAAGCCGGCTCGCACTTGTTCGTTGTCAGGGCAGCGAAGTCAAATGACAACAGCGTAACACTCGTTCTTCGTGGACCCGTATTCTCCAAGGGCGCGAACGGTTGATTTCTGCAAGCCTGACAGTTACTTGCACTCGCCAACTATGGACCGCCAGCAAGGCCGGCCGGGCCGGTTTCGCTGCCCGCGGGTGCGGCCCAACAGAGTGTGCGATTGTGGCCGCTGCGCGGCGGCCTGGGCCGGCCGGACGCGAGGCAGCCGGTGGCGCCGGGGCGCAGCAGGTCTTCCGCGAAGCAGCGATCACCCATTTCCGGCGAGGTACGGCTTTCAGAGCTACATACCGAAGCGGATCCTGCGCAAGGACTACGCAGCCTCCGAGATCGCACGTGCGCACGGCGGCGGCACGCTCAAGCTGACATCGGTCCCCGAGCTCGCGACGTTTGTTTTCGCAAAGCTCGTGAAGAGGGCGGCGGCCGGCTAAACTAGTGCTCGCGCCCCACGAGGTCGGGATGCGGCCAGCCGCGACCGTGCTCGGCATAGTAGAGCACGACGTCGGCGGCGGCCTGGCTCGGCGTGCCCTTCGCCAGCGCGAGGCGGCCCGGGATGCGGGCGAGGGCCGCGAGCTGCTTGCTGCGCGCCTCGCTCTCGTCGAAGAGGGGCGCAAGCGCGTTGGCGAGGCTGGCAGGCGTGCATGCTTCCTGCAGCAACTCGGGAAAGGCCTTCTCGTCGAGAACCAGGTTGGCGAGGACTGCCGTCGGCGCCTTGATGAGCCGCCGCAGAATGGGTGCCATCACGGCATCGACCTTGTAGGCGACCACCATCGGCGTGCCGGCGCAGGCGAGTTCGAGCGTCACGGTACCTGAGGCCGCCAGCGCCACCCGCGCCAGCTTGAAGGCACGGAACTTGTCGTCCTCGCCCGTCAGCAGGTGAGGCTGCTTCGGCCACGCGGGCAGGTGCTCCTCGATGAGGCCGCGCACGGACTCCACAACGGGGATCGCCACCTCGAACTTGCGCCCGCGCTCGATCAGCTTGGTCAGCGCCTCGCCGAAGGGGCGCATGAGCCGGCTCACCTCGGAGGGCCGGCTGCCGGGCAGCACGACGAGGAGGTGCCTGTCCGGCGGCAGCGCCAGACGCTGCGCCAGCGGCGACGTATCGAGGGCGGCAATCCACGGCAGCCGCTCCACCAGCGGATGGCCGACGTAGGTGCAGGGCGGCCCGCCGAGACGCGCGTGTGCGTCCGGCTCGAACGGCAGCAGGCCCAGCACATGATCGACATAGCCGCGCATCTTGGGCGCGCGTCCCGGCCGCCACGCCCACACGCTGGGCGAGACGTAATCGATGATGGGGATGTCTGGGCGGCGCGCGCGCACGCGCCGGGCGATCGGATGTGTGAACTCGGGGCTGTCGATGATGACGAGCGCGTCGGGCTCGGCGGCGATGGCGGAGCCGGCGGTCTTGTAGACGCGGCGGACGAGCTTTGGCAGCCGCGCCAGGATGGCGCCCGCACCCATCACCGCCACATCCGACATCGGGAACTGGGAGACGAGGCCCTCCTTGGCCATCTGCTCGCCGCCGACGCCGACATAGCGCACACGCCCGCGCCGGCGCTCGTTCAGCGCGGCCATCAGCTTGGCGCCGAGCGCGTCGCCCGAATGCTCGCCGGCAACGATGAACAGCCGCAGGTCCTGCCCCGCGGCCGGATAGGTCCTCTCGGTGACGGGCTGTGCGGCCTCTGCGCTCATGCGCTCGTCCTGCTCCCTCTGCGCATACTAGAGCGCCTCGCATACCACGAGAAAAAGGCCGAGCCCGTCCGCAATGCGACCGGCCTCCTCGTAGGCCGCGAGCGCCTCGGCGGTGCCTGCCACGGCCATGCCCCCCAACTCGAGGCGCGCCGCCTGCGCCAGCAGGCCGCTGACGAGGGATACGTCGTCGGCCGCGTCGGCGCGACGGACGAACACGCCTGCCTTGCGCCATCGCAAGCCCCATTGCCGGCGCAGCGCCGATGTGCGCTCGAGCATGGCCAAGGGTCCCTCCGCGGCCTCGATGGCGCGAACGTAGCGGCGTATCACGACGGCGCCGGCGCCGGTGGCGAAGGGGGCCAGGCTCTCGACGGCAGAGAGGCCGGTGGCGATGTCCTGAGCTTCCGCCGTGCCCGGTTGCACGCGCCCCAGCACGCGCCCGGTGCGCCGCGGATCCCGCGGGCGACCGTCGGTTGCGAAACGCGCGGTTGCGTCCGGCGCCAGCCCGAAAAC
>DATFCC010000277.1:0-14223 GCA_035253505.1 Hyphomicrobiaceae bacterium | reverse complement strand
GCACGCGCTGCGCCACTCGTTCGCGACCCATCTTCTTTCGGCGGGCGCGGACCTCAGGCAGATCCAGGAGCTGCTGGGCCATGCCAGCCTCTCCACGACGCAGGTCTACACCGAGGTCGATCGCGAGCGGCTGCTCACCGTCTACGACAAGGCCCATCCGCGGGCCTGACGCTGGTCTCTCCCACGAGAATGCGAGCAGCCATGCCATGGCGGCGGCGCCCTTGAGCGGAGTGCGAAAGGCTGTCAAACATCCGGGCGGCCTGCCAGATCCGCTTCCCAGGGAGACGAGACATGGACAAAGCGTTGCGTGACAAAGGCCTTGCCATGCGCAAGGCAGTGCTGGGCGAGGAGTACGTCAACAAGTCCGCGGCGTCAGCCGACAGCTTCAACGGCCCGTTCCAGGAGATCCTGAACGAGTACTGCTGGGGCATGGTGTGGACCGACGAGCGCCTGCCCAGGAAGACGCGCTCGATGCTCAACCTGGTCATGCTGGCGTGCCTGGGTCGCATGCAGGAATGGGAGCTGCACCTCAAGGGCGCGCTCAACAACGGCGTCACCAAGGACGAAATCCAGGCCATCCTGCACCAGATCGCCGTCTATGCCGGCGTGCCGCTCGGCGTGGAATGCTTCCGCGCGGCCCGCAAGGTGTTCGCCGAGGTCGAAAAGGGTGCGTGACGCGGCGTCTACTGCCGCGCGCCCGACGAGCCGTTGTGCCAGTGGTGCGCCAGTCCCCAGGCCGCGATCGCCAGGGCCACGGCGATCCCCACGGACGCGACGATGAGCTGCGATTTCGCCGCGGTGAGCAGGCTGGCGCGCCGCGCCAGCCTGTAGGGGACGTTCGGATAGGCCTTGAGGGCCTCCACGAGCGTCCAATTCTCGGCATAGTCGGACAGGCAATAGAGCAGCGGCACGCACAGGAAGGTGTAGCGGGTTGCCGTGCTGAGCGGCACCGAGAGCTCGCGCCCCGGCCGCGTGAACCACACGTAGGTGACCGTGAGCGCCACGAGCAGAAGCGCCGGCAGCACCATGTCGAGCGGAAGCAGGGTTTCGGCGAGGAACTCCCGGCCGCTCTTGCCGACCTTGATGAGCATGGCATTGAGCTCGGCAGGCGAGTAGTCGCCGAGGCAAAGCCCGATCGGGCAGCGGAACAGCCGCATGCCGGGCATGGCCACCTGCGTGGCATAGTTCATGCCCACGAACCATGCGACGGCCAGGGTATTCGCCAGCCAGAAGTGCCAGGACTTCAGGCGCCGATCGAGGATCGAGAGCATACCCCTGCCTCCATGGGTGGTGCTCCGCCAGCCCGCGCCGTACCTAGTAGTCCCGTCTGCCGGGGAGCGCAATGCGACGGACTGCAGGGCAGCCGGTCGGCCGGCCCGGCGCCCGGCCGCCTGACGCGCGAGGGGCTGCAAATCCGTCGCTGAAAGGCGTTGCGCGGATCAGGATAGCCAGCGCTTGCGGCGCTTGTAGTGCTTCACGTCGCGATAGGACTTGCGCGAGCCGATCTCGTTGAGGCCGAGGTAGAACTCGCGAATGTCGGAGTTCTCGCGCAGGGCCTGGACGGTGCCCTCGAGCACGATGCGGCCCGTTTCCATGACGTAGCCGTGCTGTGCCACTGCCAGCGCCATGGTGGCATTCTGCTCGACCAGCAGGACGGCGAGCTTTTCCTGCTCGACCAGACGGCTCACGATGCCGAAGATCTCCTCCACCAGCATCGGCGCCAGCCCGAGCGAGGGCTCGTCGAGCAGGACCACGCGGGGGCTGGACATCAGCGCCCGCCCGATCGCCAGCATCTGCTGCTCGCCGCCCGACAGGTAGCCCGCCTGCTGGCCGCGGCGCTCCTTGAGCCGCGGAAAATACGAGAATACCAGTTCGATCCCGTCGCGGACCTTGCCGAAGTCGCGTTGCGTATGCGCGCCGGCAATCAGGTTCTCCTCGGTCGTCAGATGCTCGAACACGCGCCGGCCTTCGAACACCTGGGCGATGCCGAGCTTCGTCACCTCGAAGGGGCGCCGGCCATGGATGGGCTTGCCCTCGAGCGTGATGGTGCCCTTGGTGATGTCGCCACGTTCGGTGAAGAGGATGCCGGAGATGGCCTTCAGCGTCGTCGACTTGCCGGCACCGTTGGCGCCCAGCAGCGTGGTGATGGCGCCCGGCTTGACCTCGAGCGACACGCCTCTGAGCACCAGGATGACGTTGTCGTAGACGACTTCGATATTGTTGACGGACAGCATCGGGCACCTGCGGTTTCCTCTCCCCGCCCGTCGGCGGGGAGAGGAGCGACAGCGCTAGTTGGTCGCAAGGTGCTTCTTGACCACGTCGCGGTAGGCCTGGAACCACTCGGTGGCTTTCACGAACTTGCCGCCTTTGACGGTCCAGATCTGCACCCAGCCGCCGCCTTCATGGTCCTCGGGCGTTATGTTCAGAGGCGGCACGAGTCCGCCGAGGGTGAAGTCCTTGATCTGCTCCATGCCCTTCTTGACGTCCTCGCCGGTGGGCTTGGCGCCGCCCTTGGCCTTGATGGCGTTGCGAATGGCTTCGAGGTGGACCGCGGCCTGGAACACGCCACGATTGTAGTTGACCGAGTTCTCCTGCTCCTTGGGCGGCTCCTTCCCCTGCGCCTTGTACATCGCGTTGATGTCCTTGATCACCTGATAGTCGTGACCGACACCGGCGAACTGCATGGTGTTGTAGCCTTCGGCCACGCCCCAGCCGCCGGCGGCTATGATGTCGCCCTCGGCCGAGCCCCACACCAGTGCGACCACCTTGCTCAGCGGATAGCCCTTGCCCTTGAGCTCCTTGATCGAGACCGACGGCGAGCGGCCGAAGAGGTGCGTGATGACGAAGTCAGGCTTGAAGCGGCCGGTGATGTCGAGAACCTGGGCAGCCATCTCGACGCCCGGCGCCGGCACCGCAAAGGTCTTCATTTCGAAGCCCTCGCTGGCGGCGAGGTCCTCGAGAACGGCAATCGGCTCCTTGCCCGCGGGGTTGTCGTAGTAGATGTAGCCGATCTTCTTGCCCTTGAGGCTGCCGCCGAGCTTGTCCTTGGCGAACTTCACCGCGGCCGCGCCCTGCGACCAGTAGCTGGCCGCGATCGGGAATGTGTAGGGATACTTCTTGCCGTCCGCGGCGGCCGCCGTGCCGAACCCGGGCGACGTTCCGAGGATCTTGTCCTCCTCCAGCTTCTTGTTGAGCGCGGCGGTCTGCGGCGTGCCGTAGATCGCCTCGAGGATCGCACCCTCCTTCTTGAAGCGCTCGTGGGCTTCCATGGCCGGCGGAACCTTGTACTCGTGGTCGATCTCGAGCACCTTGACCTTGTAGCCCTCGAGCCCGCCCTTGCTGTTCACGAGCGCGACGTAGTCGTGGTAGGCAGGGCAGAGCGTGGTGCCGACGATCTGGGTCGGGCCGGTGCGGTCGCACTGCATCCCGATCACCACTTCCTTGTCCTGGGCGATGGCGGGCCCCAGCATGAGCCCCATCAGGCCGAGGGACAGACTGATCCCCAGTCCTGCTTGCTTCGACATGGTTTCCTCCTTCGGTTATTCCAGTTGCTGCACTTTTTGGGCCGATCCTAGTACGAGAACGGCCATACCCGGAAGTAATTGCGGATGTTGCGCCAGAGGCGGTTGAGCCCCTCGGGCTCCACCACCAGGAAGAAGATGATCAGCAGGCCGAAGATGATCAGGCGCATGCTGGCAGCGACGGCCGACAGCGCGGCGGTGTCCCAGAAGTAGCTGCCGAAGGCCTCTACCAGAAGCCGGATGACGATCGGCAGCATGGTGACGAAGGCCGCGCCGAGTATTGAGCCGAGCACGGAACCCAGGCCGCCGATGATGATCATGGCCAGATAGTCGATCGACACGACGATCTGGAACGCCTCGTAGTTGGCGATGCCGAAATAGTAGGTGTAGAGCACGCCGCAAACGCCGGCATAGAAAGACGAGATGGCGAAGGCGATCAGCTTGTAGCGGAAGATGTTGATGCCGATGATCTCGGCGGCGATGTCCTGGTCGCGAATGGCGACGAACGCCCGCCCGATCCGGCTGCGCACGATGTTCATCGTCGCCACGATGGCCAGCACGGCGAAGAACAGCAGGAAGAAGTAGAGCTGCCCCTGCGTCTTGAGCTCGTGCCCGGCGATCGTCGGGCGCGGCACCTCGATGGATGCCTGGGCCCCTCCCGAGATGGCCGGCGTGTGGTTGATGATCCACTCGATGATGAGCTGGCTCGCCAGCGTGGCGATGGCGAGATAGAGGCCCTTGATGCGCAGGCTGGGTATGCCGACCAGCGCCCCGATCAGCGCCGCCATCAGGCCACCGGCGGGCAGGGTGATCCAGAACGGCAGGTGCAGGTGCACCGCCAGGTTGGCGGCCGTATAGGCGCCGACCGACATGAAGGCAGCGTGGCCCACCGAGATCTGGCCGGTGTAGCCGACCAGGATGTTGAGGCCGAGCGCGCCGACGACGGCGATCAGCACCAGGTTGATGATGGAAAGGTAGTAGTCGTCGAGGACGGCCGGGAAGATGACCGCGAACAGCACGAAGATGGCGAGGACCGTCCAGCGCGCGATCGGCAGCGGATAGAGCGCCATATCCGCCGCATAGGTGGTTTTGAAGATGCCCGATTCGCGATGGAACATGCGCGCTGACCCCTACACCCGCTCGATCCGGCGTTGCCCGAAGATGCCGTAGGGCTTGAACATCAGCATGATGATCATGAGCACATAGGGCGCGAAATCCTTGGTGCCGCCGCCGACGTAAGGGTCGAGATAGCCCGCGGCCAGGCTCTCGACGAGGCCCACGATCAACCCCCCGATCACGGCACCGATGATGGAATCCAGCCCGCCGAGGATGACGACGGGAAACACCTTGAGCCCGATCAGCGCGAGCTGGGTGTCGACTCCCAGCATGCTGCCCCAGATGATGCCGCCCAGCGCCGAGACGATGCCCGCCATGGCCCAGGCGATGGCGAAGTAGCGCTCGACGTTGATGCCCATGGCCATCGCCACCTGCTGGTTGTCGGCGACCGCGCGCATGGCGACACCCATGCGGCTCTTCAGGAAGAACCAGGTGAAAACAGCGAGGAAGGCGACCGAGACGACCACGCCCACGAGTTGGATCGGTGGGATGGTTGCGGTCCACAGCGAGATCGGGTCATCGCCGATAGGCAGCGGCAGAGCCCTGGTCTGGGCGCCGACGGTGATGGGGGGCAGCCCGCGCAGGATGGCCGCGAGCCCGATGGTGGCCATGATGACGGCAACCACCGGCCGGCCCAGAAGCGGGCGCAGTACCGTGCGCTCGAGCACGAAACTCAGCACGATCATGCCGGCAATGGTAGCGGCGATCGCCACCCAGATCCCCAGGTGGGCGCCAAGGGCCGTGACCGTCATGAAGCCGGCCAGCATCACGAACTCGCCCTGGGCGAAATTGATGGCATCGGTGGCCTTGTAGATGAGCACGAAGCCGAGCGCGATCAGGGAATACATGAGCCCGATCGACAACCCGCTGACGACGAGGGCGAACGCGAACTCCAGCTCAGCCCACATGCCGCGCCCCCCTGGCCAAGGTGTCCGCCTCTGTCCCGGCAGCCAGGTTGCCGGCACCGGACGAGGCGCCATTCTCGACCAAGCGGGCCACCATCATGCTGCCCTGCGAGCGACGGCCGCGGGAAGGGGCATGACGTCGTGGACCAGCAGAGACGAGGTAAGCTGGCTCTTGCGGCCATCCTCGAAGGTGATCTCCATGGTGAGCTCGGTTTCCTTGCCGCCGTCGTAGAGGACAGCGATCACCGGCGCGTACTTTTCCGCCACATAGGCGCGCCGGACCTTGCGGGTGCGCGTCATCTCGGCGTCGTCGGCCTCCAACTCCTTGTTGAGGAGCACCACCCGCCGCACCCTCAGTGCCTCCGGCAGCGTCGCGTTGACCTTGGCCGTCTCACCGACAACGAGGCTCGCCACCTCCGGCTTGCGGACGAGGTCCATGTAGCTCGTGTAGGGCAGGCTCATCTGCTCGGCCCACTTGCCCGCCGTGCTCTGGTCGACCGAGATCATCGCCGTCACGAACGGCCGCTGGTCGCCGAAGGCCACCGCCTCGCGGATGTAGGGGCTGAACTTCAGCTTGTTCTCGATGAACTGCGGCGCGAACGGCGTGCCGTCGGCGAGCTTGCCCACGTCCTTGGCGCGATCGATGATGGCAAGCTGCCCGCGCGGATCGATCAGGCCGGCGTCGCCCGTCTTGAGCCAGCCGTCAGCGGTAAGGGCATCCCTCGTGGCGCCGTCTTGCTTGTAGTAGCCCAGGAAAACGCCCGGCCCCCTTACCTGCACCTCGCCGCGATCGCCGAGCCGCACTTCCGTGCCCGGCAGCGTGCGCCCGACCGTGTTGGGGTCGGCCTCGTTGTCGCGCTGCAGGCAGACGAGCGCGCTCGCCTCGGTGGCACCATAGATCTGCTTGAGGTTGATGCCGAAGGAGCGGAAGAAGCGGAACGTATCGGCGCCGAGCGGAGCGCCGCCCGTGAGGCACCACCGCGCGTTGCGCAGGCCGAGCTGATCGCGCACCGGGCCGTACACCAGCACCTCGCCCAACCGGTATCCGAGCTCCATCAGGCGCGGAACGGGCTTGCCGTCGCCCTTGAGAAGCTCTCGACGCTCGGCCAGACCGCGGAAGTATTCGTACACGTGCCGCTTCAGCGTGGAGGCGTCGGCAGCCCGCACCTGCAGGGAGGTGAGCATGTTCTCCCAAATGCGCGGCGGACCGAGAAGGGCGGTGGGGCCCAGCTCGCGCAGGTCGCGCTGGACGGTCTCGGGGCCTTCCGGACAGTTGCAGGTCGCGGCGACCACCAGGCTGGCGCCGAGCGAGAAAATGGAATCCCCGACCCATCCCATCGGCAGGTAGCAAAGCCAGTTGTCGCCCTGCGCCACGTGCTCCACGCCGGCGAAGTTCTCCGAGGTCGCGATCAGGTTGGCGTGGCTGAGAAGCACGCCTTTCGACTGGCCCGTGGTGCCGGACGTGTAGGCAATCAACGCAGGATCGTCCGCACCGCCCGCATCCATCTCGCGCTCGAAATAGCCGGGCTTCTCCTTGCCGAACGCGCGCCCGGCTTCCTCCACGTCGCTGAAAGACCTGAGGATCTCATCGGTATACCCGCTCATCCCGCGCGGATCCTCGTAGACGATGAGACGCAGCTCCTTCAGCTTGCCGGCCAGGGACAGCACCTTGTCGACCTGCTCCTGGTCCTCGGCCACGATCACCGACACCTCGGAGTGATCGAAGACGAACGCCAGCTCGCTCGCAATGGAGTCCTGATATACGGGCACCGACATGCCGCCCAGCGCATGCGCTGCGAGCTGCGCCCAGTAGAGCCGGGCCCGGTTGTCGCCGAGCACGGACAGCTTGTCGCCGCGCTTGAAGCCTGCGGCGGCCAACCCAAGCGCGAAATCGCGCACGTGGGCATGGCACTCGCGCCAGCTATAGGTCTGCCAGATGCCCCGGTCCTTCTCGCGCATTCCGGGCCGGCGCGGAAAGCGTTGCATGTTCCGGCGCAGAAGCTTGGGCAGCGTGTTCGATTGCGCCTGTTCGAGGAGGCTCATGCTGGCTCTTTCTGCTTGGCAGCGCCGAGGTAGGCGGCGATGACGGAGGGGTTTCTTTGCACCTCGGCAGGCGCCCCTTCAGCGATCTTGCGGCCGCGGTCGAGCACGACGACATGGTCGGAGATGTCCATCACCACGCCCATGTCGTGCTCGATGAGGACGACGGTGATGCCTCGCTCCTGGTTCACGTCCAGGATGAAGCGCGCCATGTCCTCTTTTTCGTCCTGGTTCATGCCGCCCATGGGCTCGTCGAGCAGCAGCACCCTCGGCTCGAGCGCCAGGGCGCGGCCGAGCTCGACCCTCTTGCGCAGGCCGTAGGCGATGGCCGACGTCGGCTGCTTGCGCAGGTCCTGCAGCTTCAGGAAGTCGATGATCTCCTCGCACGCGGCGCGATGGCGGATCTCCTCGCGCTGCGCCAGCCCCCAGTAGAGCACGCACCGCAGCACGCCCGAGCGCATCAGCACGTGCCGGCCGAGCATCAGGTTGTCGAGCACGGTGAGCCCGCCGAACAGGGCAATGTTCTGGAACGTGCGCGCGACGCCGAGCGCCGCGATCTCGCTGGGCCGCTTGCGCGTGATATCGCGGCCCTCCAGCACGATCCGGCCGCTGTCCGGCTTGTAGAAACCGGAGACCATGTTGAGCAGGGAAGTCTTGCCGGCTCCGTTCGGCCCGATGATGGAGACGATGCGACCCTGCGGGATGTCGATGGATACGTTCTCGACGGCGGTGACGCCACCGAAGCGCTTGGAAACACCCGCAGCCGAGAGCTGGATCGATGCCGTCTTGATGCGTTCGGCCGCGGGGACAACGTTCATCGGCCCACCCTTGCCGGCGAACCGGTGCGGCGAAGCCTTCCTCCACTACAGAGCCTGGCGGCCTGCATGACGTACCCTCCCGGGGCCGCGCTTGCTCATCGACGGCAGCCTTCACTCTTTGCGGTGATCGGCTTATCTCGCGCGGATGCCAGTCCATCTTAGAACAGCCCTGCAGCATCCGCCAAGGCCGTACTGCCGCCCTGCGCCGCGGCTGGCATGCAGAATGCCTGCCGATGCGGCTACTCAAGCGCGCGCGAGCGCATCGTAAACGAGCCGCGCCGTGGCGATATCCTCAACCGCCAGGCCGACGGATTTGAAGATCGTCGTCGCGGACCGATCGACAGTCCTGACCCCGGCAAAAAGCTCGCCCGCCTCCGCCGCGATCGCGGCCCCGGAAAGGATGACGTCGCCCGATTCCTTCAGCACGGCTTCGCGCGAGTCGACCACGAGCGTGTTGTGCATGGCGGCATCGTCAAGCTCGCGCCAGGTCGGGCGCGGGGCACCGACCGCGTTGACGTGCGCACCCGGCTTCAGCCAGGCACCCTTCAGGAACGGCTCCGTCGCGCTCGTGGCGGTCACCACCACGTCGGCGCTGCGCACCGCCGTCTCGAGGTCCGCGGCCCGGGCGCCATGCTCTTCGGCGAACCGCTCGGCGTGCGCCCGCGTCCGGCTCCACACGCGCACCTCCTCGAAGGGGCAGACCTGCCGCAGCGCCTCCAGGTGAGCCACGGCCTGGACACCGCTGCCGAGCAGCGCCAGCACCTTGCTGCCGGGCGGCGCCAGACGCTTGGTGACCGCCGCCGACACGGCCGCAGTCCGCATCTCGGTGATCAGCCGCCCGTCCATGAACGCCAGCGGCTGTCCCGTTTCCGTCTCGAACAGCATGATGTTGGCCGTGTGCGTCGGCACCGAGGAGCCGGCATTCTTCGGGTAGAAGCACACGAGCTTGGCACCCATGGCGTCGGGCGCCACCGCCGGCATGACGCCGAGGAAGCGCTTGCCCTCCTCGATGGTCAGCATGTTGCGCACGGGCTGGATGACCTTGCCGGCCGAGAAGGCGGCGAGGGCCCGCTCCATGGCAGGGATCAGCGTCTCATAGGTGAGGGCACGCGCAACCTCGGCTTCGGACAACAGCAGGACCATGGTACATCCCCGATACGTCGGCAGGCGGCGGGCCTGGTGCCCGATGCATCACGAAATAGAAATCCCGAGCGCGATGCAATCAAGTCCTAGCGCCGCGGCCAGACACGCGCCGCGAGATCGACGATGAGCTCGAGCTTGGCCCACTGCTGGTCCTCGTCCAGGCTGTTGCCGCCGGCCACGCTGGCGAACCCGCATTGGGTCGATAGGCCGAGCTGCTCGACAGGAAGAACGCGCGCCGCCTCCTCGATACGCCGCAGAATGAGGGTCTCGTCCTCGAGCACGCCGCTCTTCGAGGACAGCAGCCCGAGGATGACGCGCTTGTCGCGCGGGACGAACCTGAGTGGCGCGAAGTCGCCGGCCCGGTCGCTGTCATACTCGAGGAGGTAGGCGTCCACGGGCACCTCGTTGAACAGCTTCTCGGCGACCGGCTCGTAGCCGCCCGCAGCCATCCACCGGCCGCGGAAGTTGCCGCGGCACAGATGCATGCCGAGCATCATTTCCTTCGGGCGAGCCGCAGCGATGCGCGCCAGCAGGCCGATGTAGGTGTCGAGCAGGGCAGCGGGATCGCCGCCGTTCGCCTCCGCCTGGCGCCGCACGTCCGGATCGCACAGCATGGCGATGGGGACCTCGTCGAGCTGCACGTAGCGGCAGCCCGCCGCCGCCAGCTCGGCCAGCTCGGCGCGATGGACGGCGACAAGGTCATCGAAGTAGTCGGACACATCCGGATAGGCCTGCGCCTCCACCGAGGAGCTGAGACGAAAGAAGTGGAAGGCGCTCGGCGCCGGCATGGTGGCCTTGACCAGCGCGCGGCGCACATATCTGCCGGCGCGCTCGTATTCTCCCAGCGTGATGGGTGCGCGCCGATGGATGCGACCGGCCGCCACGCAGGTCGGCCACTCGAAGGCACAGCCGTGTGCGTCCTTGAACTTGAAATGCGACGGCTCGAGGCGGAAGCCGTCGAGGCCCTCGAAGAAGAAGCCGAACCAGGACGAGCGGGCAAGCTCACCATCGGTCACGACACCGAGGCCGATGTCCTCCTGGCGCGCGACGACGCGGGCCACCTCCTCCTCCAGCACGGCCTGATAGTCCGCTGCGCTCAGGGTGCCGGTCTGCGCCGCACGCCCCGCATCCTTCAGCCGCCGCGGTCGCAGCAGGCTGCCGATCACCTCGGCCCTGAACGGAGGCCCGGCGGCGCTCGCGGTGGCCATCTCTCCCTCCTTGCAATCAAGGCGGCAAGCCGCGGCAACCTTGACGTTTGCGGCCGCCTACCCTAGCCCTGAAATCCGACAGCGTCTCACGCCGAGGATCCCATGAAGCGAATTACCACGCTCGAAGAGCTGGATGCCATGTACGGCGAGCCGTCACCGCCAGCGATCGTCAAGGAGATCGACTACATCTCCGACCACTACAAGACGTTCATCGACAAGGCGCCGTTCGTGGTCCTGGCGACGGTCGGGCCGGAGGGCCTCGACTGCTCGCCGCGCGGCGATCCGGCGGGCTTCGTGCGCGTGCGCGACAAGAAGACGGTGCTGATCCCCGACCGGCGGGGCAACAACCGCGTGGACGCGCTGCGCAACCTGGTGCGCGACCCGCGCATCTCGCTGCTGTTCATGATCCCGGGCATCGGCACCACGTTGCGCATCAACGGCACGGCCGAGATTGTGGTCGACGAGGCCCTGAGCGCCAGCTTCGCCATCCGCGGCAAGCTGCCCAAGTGCGTGCTGGTGGTGACCGTCGACCGCATCTACACGCAGTGCCCGAAGGCCCTCGTGCGCTCGCGGCTGTGGAGCGCCGACGCACAGGTCGATCGCGCATCCCTGCCGAGCGCCGGTGAGATGATGGCCGCGCTGAGCAATGGCACCATCGACGGCAACGAGTACGATCGGGCTTACCCGAAACGGCTCGAAGAGACGATCTACTGAGGTCCGGCGAAGGTTGCCGGCAGGCAAGTCACGGGCTCAGAGCGTGACGGGCCCATAGAGCGGTGCCTTGCCCCACACGTACAACCGGTAGGCCTTCCGCAATCCCAGCTTGAAGCAGGGATCGTTCTCGCACAGGCTCTCGGCCTGACCGCGCGTCGCCACCTCCATGACCCACAAGCCGCCGCTCCACCACTGGTCGGGGTTCGGGCGCAGGCCGCCGGCGATCTTGATGACGTCCGCATGCATCTCGAGGTAGGCGAAGTGGTCCGCGGCATGCTGCTTGCGCACCCAACCCGCCTGCTCCTCGGGATTGTCCTCGAATATCGCAACCCAGCGGGCCATCCAGTCCCCGCTCGCAATGTGAGCGCGGAGTTTCTGCGGTGATCTCATTGAACGGCGCCGGTGCGCCGCGAACTAGGTGATGTCACCCTCGGCGAAACGATACTTGCGTGAGCAGAACTCGCAGGTGACGGTCACGCCGCCGTCCGCCTCGCGCATATCCGCGAGCTCGGCGGGGCCGAACTGCTGCAGGTAGGCGTGGATGCGCTCACGCGAGCAGCGGCATTCGGCGGCGAGCGCGGCTGCCGGCGTCACCACCACGCCCTCCTCGTGGAACAAGCGATAGAGAAGGCGTTGCGGCGCGAGCATCGGATCGAGCAGCTCGTGATCCTCGACGGTCGCCGCGAGGTGCCGGGCGCGGTTCCAGTTCTCCTCGTCATCGCTCTCGCTGGCCTGGACGTCCCGCGCCCGGCCACCCTCGCGCGGCAATTGCTGGATCATCAGGCCGCCGGCCCGCCAATGCCAGGTGCGGGCACCCTCGCTGATTGCCGGCCCGTAGTGCCGGGCGACGGCCAGGCGGATGAAGGTCGGAAGCTGCTCGGATTGGCGGAAATAGGTGTGCGCGGCCTCCACCAACGTCTCATGCTCGAGCGGGACGATCCCCTGGTAGCGATCCTTGTCGGAACCGCGGTCGATGGTCATGGCCATGTGGCCCTTGCCGATCAGCGCACCTTGATCGCCGCGGCCCTTCATCTCGGCGAGGTCGGTGTCGGCCTTGTCGAAGCTGGCGTAGCCGCGCAGCTTTCCCGGCGCCACGAAGTCCGCAACCAGGAAATCGAGCGGGCCGTCCGTCTTGGTCTGCAGGATGAGCTTGGCCTGCGCCTCCGACTTCAAGGCGCTGCCGAGCATGGCCGTCAAGGTGAGCGCCTCGCCGAGCGCGTGGCTGACGGGCTCGGGATAGGCATGTCGCGACAGCACGGTATCGACCACCGGCCCCAGGCGGATGACTCGCCCGACCACGTCCGACCGCACCGTGCGAAACGGCAGGACCAGATCGTCGTCGGATTGCGCGATGCTTCGTGCGACGTCCATGCTACCCGATCAGTCTACGCCGAGGCACCACGCCAGGATGGCCTTCTGCGCGTGCAGCCGGTTCTCGGCCTCGTCCCAAACCGCCGACTGCGGCCCATCGATGACCGAGGCGGCGACCTCGAGCCCGCGATAGGCGGGCAGGCAATGCATGAATATGGCGTCGGGAGCCGCGGATTTCATCAGCGCCTCGTCGACGGCGAACGGCGCCAGCAACTGCTTGCGCCGGGCGGTCTCGTCCTGCTGGCCCATCGACACCCAGGTGTCGGTGACGACGCAATCGGCATCCGTCACCGCCTCGTGGGGATCGTCGCTGAGCAGGATCTCGGCGCCGGCGCGCTTGGCCCAATCCAGCACCTTGTTCTCGGGATTGAGCTGGGGGGGGCAGGCGATCGTCAGCTTGAACTTGAACTGCGCCGCCGCGTGTATCCAGGAGGCGGCGACGTTGTTGCCGTCGCCCGTCCAGGCGATCCGCCGCCCTTCGATGGGCCCCTTGACCTCCTCGAACGTCATGATGTCGGCGATGATCTGGCAGGGGTGCGTGCGGTCGGTGAGGCCGTTGATGACCGGCACAGTCGCATGGTCCGCGTACTCGGTCAGCGTCGCGTGCTTGTTGGCGCGGATCATGATGGCGTCGACATAGCGCGACACCACCTTGGCCGTGTCCGATATGGGCTCGCCGCGGCCGACCTGCAGGTCGGCCTGGTTCAGCGCCAGCGACTGGCCGCCGAGCTGGCGCATGGCCACGTCGAACGACACGCGCGTGCGGGTCGAGGGCTTCTCGAAGATCAGCATCAAGACCGCGCTCTCGATGCCTTCGGGCCTGAGCTCCGCCGGCACGCGCTTGCCCGCCCGCTTCATGGCGTGACCCATGTCGACGATGCGTCGCAGCGTGCCGGCGTCGATGCAGTCGATATCCAGGAAGTGTCTAGGCGGCATGACTGCGGGTAGCCCGAGATCTTGCTGCAGCCCTCAACTGGGCTTGGAGACTCGCTTCAATGCCGCCGACAGCCGCTTCACGGCCTCCGCGATCTCGGCTTCCGAGATGTTGAGCGGCGGCAGCAGGCGCACGACGTTCTCGCCAGCACCCACCGTCAGCAGTTTCTCGGCGGTGCAGGCGGCCACCACGTCGCCCATCGGCGGCTTGACCTTGATGCCGGCCAGCAGGCCGCTGGTGCGCACCTCCTCCACCACATCGGGGTTCTCGTCCTTGATGCGGGCCAGCTCCTGCTTGAAGCGCAGGCCGACGTCGCGCACGCGATCGAGGAAACCGGGCTCCAGCACGGCCTCGAGGACGGCATTGCCCACCGCCGTTGCAAGCGGATTGCCGCCGTAGGTCGACCCGTGCGTGCCTGGGACCATGCCCTTGGCCGCCTCCTTGGTAGCCATG
>DATFCC010000276.1:0-6408 GCA_035253505.1 Hyphomicrobiaceae bacterium | reverse complement strand
CATATGTGTTAAGTCCCGTCTCGATTTGGCTCAGGAGCGGGAAGTAGCAGGTCTCGTGCCAAACAGGCGGTGGTGTTTACCCTTCCGGAACGAAAACGGGCGGGAAAAACCCGCCCGTTCGCCTCTGCCGCCCGGCAGTTGGTTATTTGATCAGAAAATCCTCCTTACTCGCCTTGCCGCCGCGCGTTGCGGCAACCAGCCACCGCGGCATGCGACCCCGGCCGGTCCAGGTATTCTGGGGATTCTTCGGATCGCGGTATTTGGCCGCCACGCTGCCCTTGCCCTTCCGGCGCCCATCCAGCAAGTCGCGCACGTCAAAACCATGCCGCTTGGCCAGATCGACGAGTTGCTTGCGCACGGAGGCGCGCTCCGAATTCTGTTTTTCGATCTTGAGCCTTTGAATCCGGGCCTCCATTTCTGAAAGCTCCGCAAAGGTCATTTTCTCGAGGTCGGTGGACCTGGCCATCGGCTTGTCTCCAAGGTGATTTTTTCGTTGCCAACA
This sequence comes from Hyphomicrobiaceae bacterium, assembly GCA_035253505.1. Classification (GTDB taxonomy): domain Bacteria; phylum Pseudomonadota; class Alphaproteobacteria; order Rhizobiales; family Hyphomicrobiaceae; genus AWTP1-13. The sequence goes on along the minus strand of DATFCC010000276.1, from coordinate 5,906 downwards.
GGGTCAAATGCGTCGGTTTAAAAACTCTTGCAACAGATCGAATGTCGCATCGCCAACAGATGGAGGGCTTGCGCGGGGATCGCCGCCAGCCCGACAACAGATGTCCGAATGCACAAAAAGTCAGCGGCGAGCGCCGAGGCGCAGCGATAAAAGATGACCGGCCCACCGGTTTCCTACAATTTTATGCAAATCCCGCCGCCCGGATTGGCAGCAAGCCAACGCGCCTGAGGTACAAGGATGCCAGCAACGAAGTAGGGCGTCGCCGGGGGAGTGCCATGCGGGACAAGATTGCGCTGCTCGAGCAGCGGCGGGACGACCTGCGCGAGTGGCTCCAGGACGAGGCTCCGCACACGGCGCACGACCAGAAGCATCTCGAGGCTGCATCCTCCGAACGCGCCTACTGGCATCATGGCTACCAAGCCGCGCTCGACGACATCATCGAGCTGCTCAACCCCGGCCGGCGAAAATGCGGCAGCGTGGACATTCCCAACTAGTGCCCCGCATCCGCCCCGGATGCACCCGGCTGCGCGGCGGCGCGACGTCGTGAAATAGTTCGCATTCCTTGAGGAAAGCCGCCTCCGACGACGGGCTGTAGCCGTATTTGAACAAGCTGTCCGAGCCGATGAAATCGCGCAACCTGGCTTTGATGTCCTCGTCGCTGCGGCCGATGTGGCTCACGCAGAACCGGCCGTCGCGATCGACGCGCCCGAGCGCGAACACGCCCGGCGCCTTTTCTGCCACGACCGCATCGATGCCGTCGAAGGTCAGCCGATAAGGTCCGAGCAATCCCGTATTGATCATTTCCACCTCCGCGAGTTTCGTATCTCTGCCGCATCACGGGCGGCAGAACACACGCGCATCGTCCGTCCAGGAGCCGAAGCCCGATGTCGCCAGGTTGGAGATGACCCGGCATACGTAGCGCTTCTGCGCGGGGTCGTTGTCCGGGCCGGCGTGATATCGCGCCACGGCCCGCGTCCAGCTCCCCTCGCGCTCCCGCAACTGCCGGAGAAACCGTGCCGCGTAGTCGACGTTCTTGGAGGGATCGAGCATGTCCTCCATCGAGGAGAAATGCCGGCCATGATAGCGATGGTTGATCTGCATGCAGCCAACGTCGATCATCCTGGCGCCGGCTGAGCGCGCCGCATGGAAGCGCCGCAGCGCTTCCGCCTTGCCGATGTCGTAGGCGGGCTGGCCGTCGATGTTGAGGGCGTAGGGGCGCAGCGAGTCTCCCCGACCGGTCTCGGTGAGCCCGACCGCGTAGAGGACGCCCAGCGGAATGCCGTGGACTTGCGCCGCGCGCGCCATCTCCCGCTCGCAGACCTGCTCGGCCATGGCCGGCGCGCAGGCGCTACACGTAAAGATGGCCACCAGCACCCGGCACAGTGCCGTTCTTTTCGGTCTCGTCATTCTGCCTGCCACGGAATGTGCGACGGTCCGGCTCGGCGTTCTGTCGTCCGCCGGACGACCTGGCGTCGGCCTCCTGCGACCACGCCTGGGAACCGGACGCCGGAACGAACGCCTGGCCGCGACCGTCCGCACCGGCCGAGCCATCGAACGAGGCCGCTGCCACGCTCATGTGCTCGATGCGATACCCCGCGTTCGACAAGATCTTGGACAGGGCCTCCTGGTCCGACTGCAGCATGCGGAGGGTCTCGACACGGCCGGCCTCGACGCGCACGTCGAGACCATCCTGTTTCAGCGACATGCGGATCGTGATGGTGCCTAGATCGGCGGGCTGCAGCTCGAGGCGGAGCACCTTGACCACCGGCGAGGATGCCAATCTGGCGGAAGCGAGGCCGGCGGCCCGAGACTGCTCGGACGGCATGGCATGCGCGGCCACGGCGATCCGGCCCGCAACCTGCTGCATCGGCGACGGCGTGGCGGCGAACATGCGGGAATGGTCTGCGGTGGCGGCGCTGGCGGACGTGCTGTCGGCCGTCGCAGAGGGATGACCGACGCTCTCGTTCTCATGACCTGCCGGCTGCTGACCGCGGCCGGCCACCGGCGATGGCGACGGCGTGCCCGCTTGCGGCGGCCGTTGCGGGTTCGGCAGGGCCGTGGGCCGAGCCGGCATGCCGCCGGGCGACGGCGCATCCGTATCCGTTGCGACTGGGGTAACTGTGGCATCCGCGTCGGCGTGGGTGTCGGCCGCCTGGCTGGACAGACGCTGCAAGGCCGGCGTGATGTGCGTTTCCCGGCCCATCACCGCGACCGTCAGATTGGGTGTGACCTCGCCACCGACGGTGTGCGCAGGAGACTTCCCTTGTGCCGGAATGGCTGGCGCTGTCTCCGTATCGTTCTGCGGAGATGCCGGCGCCGCCGCCGGCTCGAGCGAAGGCAGGCGCGCACGCAGCTCCTGGTCAATCGTGTTCGCTTTGGCTGCTGGCCCGGCTGCCGACGACGGAGCCTGCGTCTGCTCAACGGCCACCGTCGCTGCCTCAACCTGCGCCGAAGGGAGGCTGCTCAAGCCGCCGGGAATGAGTTGCAGACCAGGGCCCGTTGCCGGGGCGCTGGATTGCGCACCGGTCGTATCCGCCGGACGGGCATCATCGGTCTTGCTGCCGTCCGCCGCCATTTCGGCCGCCGCCTGAGCTTCGCCGCCGGCCGCCGGTGGGAATTGGTCTTGCAGAGCCGCGAGCAGGGCCGCTTCTTCTTCGCCAGTAGCAGTTTGCGCCGCGGCCAGGCGCGACATGGCCCGGTCCAGGACGTTCTGGCGGTCGGCGGGCACCTCAGGCCGCATGCCGACCATCTGGGAGAGCAGCTCAGGGAATGCCGATCGGGTCGCCGTCTCCGGCTCAGCCTGCGGCCGCGACTGGGTGGCGACGGCCGGCGGGCGAACCGCCGGCATGGTGGATACCGCGGGCCCGCTCATTTTCGTCTCCCCGACAGCAAGCTATCGACCTGGGCAATGGTACTGCGCGCGGAGGCCGCGACCTGTGGCTCCGTGGCGCCGCGCGGTGGCTCGGTGCCGACCGCCGTGGCCTTGGGTTCGCTTCGGACCTGCGCGGCGATACGCAGCGAGGCGGCGCGCAGCGCTTCCTCCTCCGAGTCCAGCTTGTCCGGAGCGATCGCCTCGAGGGCGGATACGGCCTTGTCGAACTCCTCGGTCACGATCAGCGCGGCGGCCAGGCACAGTCGGGCGCGAAGCCGCTGGGAGCTGCCATCTGCCGAGAGCCCTTCCGCGTGCGCGGCGGCCCAACGGACCACCTCCATGCTTCCGCCCTTGAGACCTTCCCAGGCGATGAGCAGGTAGATCTCCAGTCTCTCGGCGGGGCCGATCATCTCGAAGGCGGCGTCGAGATGGGACCGGCGCGCGTCGTCTGCCGCCATGCCGCGCGTGGCGATGTCGACTGCGAGCTGGCGGCGGAAGTTGGTCATGTGAACCGACCGCGGGAAACGCCGCGCATAGGTCATGGTGGTAACGCCGAAGCCCTGCGCGTCCTCGAGATCGACGGCGAGCGAGATCTGGCGCCGCAGGGCGGCCTCCTCGATCATGGTGCCCGGAGCAAGCAAGCGCGCATCGGCAAGCAGGTCCATCGCCCTGCGCGGATCCTTGCGGGCCAGCAGCTCGGCATGGACCAGAGCAACGTGCCCGGCAAGGCTCGGATCGAGCGTGCGCACATCAACCTCGGCCAGCGCCTCCAATGCCTCCGTGTTGTGATTCTCCGCGTAGGCCACGGCGGCACGCACGAGTGCCCGCTCCTGGCCGGTCGATTTCTTGAGCAGCGGCTGGAGAATGCTCGGATCGCCGCCTCCAAGGGCGAGCGCGATGGCCGCGCGGACGTTGCGTTGATCTTTCCACGCCCCCTCGGGGGCTCTCGCCACCTCGTCGCCGATACGCGCCAGCTCGGTCCGGTAGGAGAGATAGGCAGACGTGTCGCCGGCCGCGATACGGTCCTGCAGGGCGCGCAGCGCGCGCATCGCCTCGAACGGCTGAGCAGCATCGCCCTGGCATTGCGCCGTTCCCGGAAAGACGAGGGCTGCCGCCACGACGAGGACTACGCGCGAGGGTCGCCTCATGGCTGAGGCTTCCGCAGCAGGATCTCGATCCGCCGGTTCTGCGCTGCCTCCGTGTCCAAGGCCACCCTGGGGCTGCGATCGGCGTGACCCTCGATGCGCTCAAAGCGCGTGTCGTCCACACCGCTGCGAACGAGCATGGTGTAGGCAACGTGAGCGCGGGCGGCTGACAGGCGCCAGTTGTCGTAGGCGGGGGTGCGGTATTTTCTGCTGTCGGTGTGGCCGCGCACGATCAGGGTCTCGGTCCGGACCTGAAGGATCTTGCCGACCTTATCCATCACCACGTGCGTGGCAGGGCGCGGCTCGGCGGAGCCGATCGCGAACATGCCGAAATCGAAATCGTCGGTCAGGCTGATCAGCACGCCTTCCGGGGTCACCGTGACGTCCACATGGGGCAGCATGCCCGGCAGCGCCTCGGCCAGCGCCCGGCGGATCGCCGTCTCCAGCCCTTCCGCATCGGCCCGCTCGACCGCGGCCCGCTTGGCGGCTTCCGCCCCATCGCCGGCTTTGGCCGGCGCCTTCGCTTCGCCCGATGCAGAAGCGACTTCCCCGCCCTGGCCCCGCCGGACCTCGCCTGCACCCGCCTGCGGCGGCTCGGTCTTCTCGGCGCGGACCGGCTCTCCCGGCGTGGCGGGCGAGGGCCCAGCCGGATCGGCGCGCTTGCCCTCCCCGACCGCCGGGGGCACCGGCACGGCGAGATCGGCACGCTTCATCTCGCTCGGGCCTGCCTGCGGTGGCCTTGCCTCGCCGTCCTTTGCCTCGGCGCCAGCGGGACTGACCGGCTGCGGACCATCCCCACGCTTGGTGTCAACGGCGTGCCGATGCGTTTGCGAAGCACCGGCGGAACCGGAACGCTTGGCGTCGCTCGTGTCGGCGGTGGCCGGCTTGTCTCCCTCGCTGCCCTTGATCTCGGCACCCGCGGAGAGGGGTGCCTCGGCAGCACCGCCGCGCCTCGTGCTGCTTTCCCCGCCCCGTTGCGCATCCGTGGGCCCGGACGCGCCGGCGCGCGATCCGGCACTCCCTGCCCGCGCCATCGCCGGATCGGTGGGTACGATCTCGGTGCGCTGGATGGAGTCGAACGGATCGCGGAATGCGCGTCCGCCGGCCTGCCGGGGACTCTCGCCGGCGCTCGCGCCATGCGCCTCGGGAACCTTCTTGTCGACGTCCTCGACCTTGCGGTCGAACGGCTTGCCGTGCGGCCGGGTGGCGCCGCTTTCCGTCTCTTCGGCCTTCTTGGTGCCCTTGCCTTCCCCCTGTTCCTTTTTCTTGCCACCCTTCTGGGGCGTCGCCTCCTTGCCCTCCGATCCGTCCGGCTCCTGCAAACCTTTCGGCGTCGGCTTCTTGTCGGTGAGACGCATGGGATTGAAGTAGGTGGCAACCTGCGTCAGCGTCTTCTTGTCCGTCGAGTTGATGAGCCACATGACGAGGAAGAAGGCCATCATGGCCGTCATGAAGTCGGCGTAGGCGATCTTCCACACGCCGCCATGGTGCTTGTCGTCGCCCTCGCCGCCGCGGCGGCGGATGATGACGAGCTCCTGCGACTTGCCCTCTTCCTCGCCGTTCACGCGCCAGCCTCCCCGACGCGAGCGAGCCAGCTGCCCAGCCGCGTCTCCAGCACTGTCCGGCCCACCGTCACTTGCACGTCACAGGCCTGTCCCGGATGGAAGCTCACGTTGTCCAGCTTGCCCGCCAGGCCGGCGCGCACGGCGTCGAGGAGGTCGGCGGGCCCCGTCACGCTGACGGCTGCCGCACTGTCGCTGGTGCGCAGGAGGCTCAGCGTCTCCACCAGACCGCAGACGGCCTTGTGGCGCAGGTCGGCGGCAAGAAACGGTTTCAGGATGCGGGCAACGGCATCGGCCGTGCGAGCTTCGATGTCGCGCATCCCTTGG
>DATFCC010000275.1:0-17145 GCA_035253505.1 Hyphomicrobiaceae bacterium | reverse complement strand
CAAGCAGCTCCCGCGCGCCGGCGGCCGCGAAGAGGTGCAGAAGGAGGGCGTCGCGGCCTACCGCATCTTCATATCGGCGATGCTCGACATCACCGACAACATCAAGGGTGGCAAGGTGCTGCCGCCGCGCCATGTGGTCCGCCACGACGGCGACGATCCCTACCTGGTGGTTGCCGCCGACAAGGGTACGGCGACCTTCTCGGACATCGCCAACGAGATATCGGCAGCGCACGACTTCTGGCTGGGGGATGCATTCGCCTCAGGCGGGTCGGCGGGCTACGACCACAAGGGGATGGCCATCACTGCGCGCGGCGCCTGGGAATGCGTCAAGCGCCACTTCCGCGAGATGGACGTCGATATCCAGCAGCAGCCGTTCCGGGTCGCGGGCGTGGGCGACATGTCGGGGGACGTGTTCGGCAACGGCATGCTGCTCTCCCCGCACATCGAGCTGGTGGCGGCCTTTGACCACCGCGACATCTTCATCGACCCCAACCCGGGGCCCGCCGCCTTCGCCGAGCGCAAGCGCCTGTTCGACCTGCCGCGGTCGAGCTGGCAGGACTTCGACAAGGCCAAGATCTCCAAGGGCGGCGGCGTTTTCTCCCGATCCGCCAAGTCGATCCCCCTGAGCGCGGAAATGCAGCGGATGCTGGAGGTGAGCGCGGCCACCCTGACGCCGGCCGAACTGATGCGCGCCGTTCTCAGGTGCCGGACGGACCTGCTGTGGTTCGGCGGCATCGGTACCTATATCCGCGCCGGAGCGGAGACCGATGCGGAGGTCGGCGACCGCGCCAATGACGCCGTGCGGATCGCTGCCGGCGAGGTGCAAGCCAAGGTGATTGGCGAGGGCGCCAACCTCGGTGTGACGCAGCGCGGCCGCATCGAGTTCGCGGCGCGCGGCGGGCGCATCAACACCGACTTCATCGACAACTCGGCCGGCGTCAACACCTCCGACCAGGAGGTGAACATCAAGATCGCCCTGGAGCCGGCGGTGCGGGCCGGGAAGCTGCCGACGGCGGCCCGCAATACGCTGCTCGGGCAGATGACGGACGACGTCGCGGCCGCGTCGCTGCGCAACAACTATCAGCAATCGCTCGCCTTGAGCCTCGCCGAGGGCCGCAGCGCGCGCGAGCTCGCTGACTATGCGTTGCTCATGCGTGTGCTCGAAGGGCGTGGGCTTTTCGACCGGCCGCTCGAAGCGCTGCCCTCCGACATCGAGCTGCAGGAGCGGGCGCGCGGCTCCCGCGGCCTCACCCGTCCCGAGCTAGCGGTGCTCCTGAGCTATGCCAAGATCGCCCTGCAGCACGACCTGCTGGAAAGCGGTGTGCCTGATGCGCCGGGGCTCGAGACCTGGCTGTCCTTGTACTTCCCGCCGGCGCTGCGCGACCGTTTCGCCGACGGCATCGCCAGGCACAGCCTGCGCCGCGAGATCATCGCGCTCGGACTGACCAATGCCATCGTCAACCGCGGCGGCCCGGCCATGGCGGTGCGGCTTGCGGCCGAGACCCAGCGCACCACTGCAGACGTCGCGCTGGCATTTCTCGCCGCTCGGGAGGTGTTCGATCTGCCGCCGCTGTGGCTCCAGATCGATGCGCTCGACGGCATGGCCGGAGGCGCCTCGCAGCTCGCCCTCTACGAGGCGACGCAGGACCTCGTCAACGCGCAGACACTGTGGTTCCTGCGCGATGGAGAGGCTGTCGCCGATCCGGCCGGCGCCCTCGCGCGCCATCGCGCCGGCGTTGGCGGCTTAAAGGGCGCATTGCCCGATGTCCTTCCGCCGCGACGCAAGGCGCAGATGGAGGGCGATGCGGCCCGGCTTTCGGGAGCAGGCGTTCCCGCCGGGCTCGGCACCGCGGTGGCCTCGCTCGGCGTCCTGGGGTTGGCGCCGCCCATCACCAAGATCGCCGAAGCGAGCGGAACCTCCGTTGTCGAGGCGGCGCGTGTTTTCCTCGCCATCGGCGAGCGCCTGCGGATCGATGACCTCGCCGCACGGGCGGCCACCATCGCCACGCCCGACTACTACGACCGCGTGGCCGTGGCGCAAGCGCTCGGCAGCCTGTCGGCGGCGCAGGCCGCGTTCACACGTGCCGCGATCGCCGGACCCGGCAACGGCAGCGTGGAGGGCTGGGCGGCGCGCCAGGGCGATCGCCTGGCGCGTGTCGTGAGCATGCTGCAGGAGATCACCAGTGAGGCCAATCCGCTGACCGTGTCGCGCCTGCTGGTTGCAGCTGGGCAGTTGGACGATCTCGCCGGGGCTACCGCGGGCGCTGCTTCAGCATCAGCCAGGAAGGCCCCAAGAGCCGATCGCTCCAGATCCGTTGCCAACGGAAGCCCGCGCGTTCGCAGGCCCGCGCGGCAGCCTCATTCGTGACCGAAACCGTAGCGGAGCACGCTAGCGCTAGCGTGGTGGCAAAAACTTCCTCCGCCAGCAGCGCCAGCACAGCCGATGCTGTACCGGTGGCGTCAGCCTCTTCCGAGGCCGGCAAGTAGGCGAGGTGCCACGTGCCGGGGACGACCTCTGGCGACCGCTCCTCGTTCCACAGGCCGGTCTCGACCGCCTGCGCGTAGGCCACCGGCTTGCTTCCGTTCTCGGCCATGCGGCACAAGGCGGCGCTGCTGCCGATGGCGAGGCTGATCTCGGCCTCCACAGTGCTGGCGGTGCCCCACCAGGCCAGTGCCGCCGGACTGGAAAGCCAACGTCGGATGCGAAAGCGATCCTCCCCGGTCGCCGGACGCAGGGTGACAGCCGAATCGGGAATCATGGCCGGACTCTAGACCCTCTCCCGTGCCAATACGCTTCGTCTGGTCGGCCCCTCGCGCGCCTTGCACAGGGCCGGGTATGCGAGCGGGTTGCCGGCGAGGCAGGAGGCACCTGTGCACCTTCCATCACTCTCGTTTATAATTAGTCTAATTAGAAGCGAGCGCCAGCGAGGGCCGTGAATGAAGGCGTTTTCGGACCTGACAGAGCAGGAAATCCTGGCTCTGGCCATCTCCTCGGAGGAGGAGGACGCGCGCATCTATGCCGATTATGCCCAAGCCTTGAAGGCCGACTACCCTGCTTCCGCGCAGGTGTTCGCGGACATGGCGCACGAGGAGAACCAGCACCGGCGCCTGCTGATCGATATGCACCGTGCCAGGTTCGGCGAGCACATCCCGCTCGTGCGCCGGCACGATGTGCGGGGATTCGCCCGGCGTGAGCCGCTGTGGATCGTGCGGCCCCTGGGGCTGGACCGGGTGCGCAAGCAGGCCGAGGTCATGGAGTTCGAGGCGCGGCGCTTCTACGAGCGCGCCCTTTCTCGCACCTCCGATGCCGGTGTGCGCAAGCTGCTCGGCGATCTCGCCGAGGCCGAGCGGTCCCACATCAGCCTCGCGCAGCGGCTGGGCACGCAGCATCTGTCACCGAGCGCCCAGCGGGCCGAGGAGGAGACCCGCCGGCGCATGTTCGTGCTTCAGGTCGTGCAGCCGGGCCTCGCCGGCCTGATGGATGGTTCGGTCTCGACCCTGGCACCGCTGTTCGCCGCTGCCTTCGCCACGCATGACACCTGGCAGACGTTTCTGGTGGGCATGGCGGCAGCGGTCGGTGCCGGCATCTCGATGGGCTTTGCCGAGGCGCTGTCCGACGACGGCGAACTGACCGGTCGCGGCCACCCGCTGCTGCGCGGCCTGATCACCGGAATGATGACCGCCATTGGTGGCGTCGGGCATACCTTGCCCTATCTCATCCACGACTTTCCCGTTGCCACCGGGCTCGCCATCGCCGTCGTGCTGGTGGAGCTGTGGGCGATCGCCTGGATCCGGGCGCGCTACATGGATACGCGTTTCCTGCGGGCGGCCTTCGAGGTCGTGGTGGGCGGGCTCATCGTGTTCGCGGCCGGCATCTTGATCGGCAGCGCGTGACCGTCGTTCTGCAATGTGCGATCCCAGATGGTCCATCCCGCTCGACAGGTCCAGGAAGGTGCGACGTGGCAAAGGCCGGCAACGCTTACCCGACGCTCACCACCAGGCGTCTTCGCCTGAGGCGGTTCACGGCGAACGACCTTAAGGGGCTGCACGCGTGCTTCGGCGACAAGGACGCGATGCGCTACTGGAATACGCCGGCTTGCGCGAGCGAGGCGGAGACCGGGCGGTGGCTGACATATCTCGCCAAGACCTCGAGCCCCTACGATCACCTGGCCTGGGCCGTAGCCGACAGACGCAGCGACCGGTGTATCGGCATGGTCAACTATCATCATCGCCAGACGCGTCACCATAAGCTCGAGATCGGCTACATCCTGGCGCCCGCGCAGCAGGGGCGCGGGCTGATGACCGAAGCCGTCGCAGCGGTCGTGGACTATTGCGTCGACAAGCTCCACGCGCATCGCGTGGAAGCTCTCATCCACCCCGACAATGTGGCCTCGATCCGGCTTGTGAAACGATTGGGGTTCCATTGCGAGGGCGGCCCGTTGCGCGACTACTGGCGCGTGGGCGACGCCTACACGAGCGTGCTGATGTACGCCCTCGTCGCCGATGGCCCGTGAGCAGCACGGCCCGCACGGGAGCATGGCTTCAAGGCCTGAAGAGGTCTGGGCGACGCCGGCCGGCTATTGGACGCCGAGATAGGCCTCACGCACGCGGGGGTCGGCCAGCAGCTCGGCGCCGGTCCCGCTCATGACCACGCGGCCGTTCTCCAGCACATAGGCCCGCGCCGCGAGCTTGAGGGACGCCAGGACGTTCTGCTCCACCAGCAGCACCGTGAGGCCGCGCTGATTGAGCGCGCGGATGGTGCGGAAGAGCTCCTGCACGAGGGCCGGTGCCAATCCCAGCGATGGCTCGTCGAACATGATGAGCTCGGGCTTGCCCATCAGGCAGCGGCCGATCGCCAGCATCTGCTGCTCGCCGCCAGACATGGTCCCGGCCGCCTGGTTGCGGCGTTCCTCGAGGCGCGGAAACAGGGCGAACACCTCGCGCTTGCTCTCGGCGAGCGCCCCGCGCGCCCGCGGCAACAGTGCCCCCATCTCCAGGTTCTCCTCCACGGTCATGGACGGGAAAATCTGCCGTCCCTCCGCGACCTGACCGATGCCGAGATTGCAGATGCGAAAGCTGGGCAGGCCGGCGATGTCGCGGCCGCGAAACGCGATGCGGCCGGTGCGCGCCGTCTCGATGCCGGCGATGGTGCGGATCAGGCTAGACTTGCCGGCCCCGTTGGCGCCGACGATGGCGATCAGCTCACCTTCCTCCGCGCCGAGCGACACGCCGTCGAGCGCCTGCGCGTCGCCATAGAAAAGGTCGAGGCCTTCCACCTGAAGGATCACAGCGCCTCTTCTCCCAGGTAGGATTCCAACACCGCGGGATCGCGCGTGATGTCCTCCGGGCGCCCTGCGGCGATGACCCGACCATGGTGCAGGACGACCAGCCGGTTCGACAGCGCCATGACGGCCCGCATCACGTGCTCGATGAGCAGGATGGTGAGGCCCAGCTTCGCGTTGAGCTCGCGGAAGAGAGCGACCATGCGGTCCGTCTCGGTCGGCCGCAGGCCGGCCATCACCTCGTCGAGCAGCAGGAGACGCGGCCCGGTCGCGAGTGCGCGCGCCACCTCGAGGCGCTTGCGCTCGGGCAGGGTTAGCGAGGCCGCCATCTGCTCGCGCTTGGCCCCGAGGCCGAGCTGGTCGATGACCGCCGCCGCCTTGTCCTTCGCCGCGCGCACGGTGGGGCAGGCATTCAGGGCCCCGACCGTGACGTTCTCCATCACCGTCAGGCCGGCGAAGGGTTTCACGAGCTGAAACGTGCGGCCGATCCCGGCGCGGCAGACCTGGTCGGGCCGCGCGTTGCGAAGCGGGCTGCCCGCGAAGCGCACCTCGCCAGCATCGGCACGATAGACGCCGGCGATCATGTTGAAGCAGGTCGTCTTGCCGGCGCCGTTGGGGCCGATGAGGCCGACGATGGTGCCCTCCGGCACCGTGAAGCTCACATCCTGCACGGCTTTGAGGCCGCGGAAGCTCTTGGAGATGCGGTCGACTTCGAGAAGGTTGCTCACGGGCCGCCCTCTTCGGCCTGCTCTTTCGCTCGCCCGTTGCCGAGGCCGAGCCGCCGGCTGAGCGGGGGCCATACCCCGTCGGGCAGGAACATGACCACCACCAGCAGGCAGATGCCGTAGAACACCTGCTTGATGCCCGGCACGTCGACGCCGAGCGCGCGCATGACCTCCTGCAGCGACTCCGAAAGGGCGGTGAGCAGGAACGCGCCGACGATCGGGCCCAGCAGGGTGCCGACGCCGCCGACGATCGGACCCAGGATCAGCTCGATGGATCGCGAGATGTGGAAGATCTGCTCGGGAAACAGGTTGTTGTAGTGGAAGGCGAACACGACGCCGCCGAGCGAGGTCATGGCGGCGGACAACACAACGGCGATCATCTTGCTGCGAAAAATGTCGATACCCAGTGCCTGGGCGGCGTCCGGGCTCTCCCGGATCGCCTGCCAGTGGTAGCCGACGCGGCTGCGCAGCAGGACATGACAAAGAACGAGTGCCGCCGCGGTCATGGCCAGCGTGACGTAGTAGAACATCGCCGGGCTGCCGCGCAGCGTCAGCAGGTCGTTGCGCGCATAGTTGGCGACGGGAAGGAAGAAGCCGGCCGAGCCGCCGACCCAGCTCCAGTGATCGAAGCCGATGCGCGCGAATTCCGCGAAGGCGATGGTGAGGATCGCGAAGTAGACGCCCGCCACGCCGAAGCGGAAGGCCAGGAAGCCGATGACGGCACCGGCGAGGGCCGACACGGCCATGGCAGCCCATAGCCCGACCCAGGGGCTGATGCCGAAATGCACATAGAGGGCGGCGGCGGCATAGGCGCCGAGGCCCACGTAGAGTGCATGACCGAGCGAGAGCTGGCCGGCAAACCCCATCATGATGTTCCAAGCCTGGCCGACGTAGGCGAAGTACAGGATGAGGATCATGACGGTGATGATGTAGTCCCCGGCGACCAGCGGCAGTGCGATCAGCGCGAGCAGCAGGCCCGCCAGCATGTGCAGGCCGCGCCGCGGCACGCCCTCGAGCAAGGCTTGCCTCATGTCGCGACTCGCTTGCCGAGGATGCCTTGCGGGCGGAACAGCAGCACGAGCACCAGGATGGCGAAGCTGAACATGCTCTTGGCGGAGGGCGTGAAGAGCAGTCCGCCCACCGCCTCGGTGGCGCCGATCAGCACGCCGCCCAGCAGGGCACCCGGCATGGAGCCGAGGCCGCCGGTGATGACGATGACGAAGGCGAGCAGCGTGTAGGCCGGGCCCAGCGGCGGCGTGACGTCGACGAGCAGGACCATGATGCAGCCTGCGGCTCCGACGCAGGCAGCGCCGATGCCGAAGGTGAGCGCATAGAGCCGGTTCACGTCGAGGCCCACCACCAGGGCGCCCATGTAATTGTCGGCGCAGGCGCGGATGGACTTGCCCACCAGCGTGCAGCGGAAGAAGGCGAACAGCAGGCCGGCGACGGCGACGGCGGCCAGCCCGGCGTAGACCTTGTTGGCATCGACGATGAGCGGACCGAGCGCGAAGCTGGAGAAGGCATACGCGGTTTGCACCGCCCGCGCGTCGGGCCCGAAGACGATGAGGAGGCCGTTGACGAGGATCAGGGCCACCGCCACCAGCAACATGAACTGGCTGTGCTCGGGGCGGTTGATGAACGGGTTGATGAGCCCCCGTTGCATCACGTAGCCCAGCGCGAACAGCACTGCGGCAATCGGCACCATCATCGCCAGGGGATCGAGCTTGTAGGCGGAGAAGAGGGCCACGGCCAGGTACATGGCGATGGTCATCATCTCGCCGTGCGCGAAGTTCACGACGCGCACGACCCCGAAAATCACGGACAGGCCAAGGGCCATGAGGCCGTAGACGAGCCCGGTCAGCAGGCCGCTGATGGCGACATTGAGATAGATCTCGGCGGGCACCGGATGATCCTGCCAGCACGGCCCGGCTCCGGGCAGGGCCGGAACCGGGCGCGTTGCAAAGCCTCAGCCCCGCTTGTCGTAGGCGGTCATCGGAAACTCCGCCTTGCCGTTGGCGGCGGTCTTGGGCGCAACCGTCACAAGCTTCCCACCGCGGTTCTGGATGGCGGCATTCTTGAGGCCGGCGTTCTGGCCCTTGGCGTCGAACTGGATGCCGGGCCCGATGCTGACGTTGTTGGTGATGTTGGTGGCGCGGATGGCATCGGCCAGCGCCTTGGGGTCGGCGGAGCCCGCCCGCTTGTAGGCATCGGCAGCGATCAGCAGCGCCTCGAAGGTGAAGATGTGGTTGGTGTTGAGGTTGATGTCCGGATAGCTCTTGGCGAGCGCAGCTTCGAGCTGCTTCGACAGCGGCTTGGTCGGATCGTACCAGGGCACGAAGCTGAGCGGCCCGTCGGCGAGCTTGCCGAGCGTCTTGAGGTATTGGTCCTCGTACCAGCCGGGCCCCATGCTGAGCACCGCCATCGGGCTCCACCGCTGTTTGACGAGCTCGCGCGTGAGCAGCATGGCGTCGTTGAGACGGCTCACCATCAGCAGCGCCTCGGCACCGGTGGCCTTGGCCTTGGCCACCTCCACCGACAGGTCGCGGGCGGCGGGGTCGTAGGCAATGGTCTCGGCCACCTTGTAGGGCATGTCGGCCTTCTGCAGGGCCGCGTCGATACCTTTCTGCATGGAGGTGCCGAAGGTGTCGTTCACGTGCATGAAAACGACGGACTTGGGCGCCGTGCCGGCCGCCGCGAACAGCTCCTTCTGGTTGGCGAAGGCATCGCTCAGGATCATGGACGCCGTCGGGAAGTTGCGGAATACGAACTTGTAGCCCTGCTCCGTGATGGGCGGGGCGGCGGCGATATTGATGACGAAGGGCACGCCCTTCTGCTCGGCCACCTGGGCGATTGCCGTGCTCTGCCCTGAGTCGAATGCGCCGACCAGCAGTTGTGCGCCCTCGCCGATCAGTCGCTCGGCCCGCGCGCGGGCAACCTCCACGTTGGTCTCCGTATCGGCATTCATGACGGCGAGCTCGGGCAGACCGAGCTCCTTCAGGATCGCCGGGGCGATGTCGACGCCGCGCTGGCAGTCCTGGCCGATGCCGGCCTGCTGACCGGAGCGCGGCAGCAGAACGCCGACCTTGAGGGCCGCTCCCTGGGCGCCGGCAATATGAAAGGGCGAGGCAGCCGTGATGAGCCCCATGGCACCGGCGCCGACCGTGAACCCGCGCCGCGTGACGGCATCCCGGGATGCGCAGAGCTTACGATGAGAGCTGGTTTTCATTGCAGTCCTCCCTTGAGCGGACCTTGTGGCCTGCGCTCCCCATAACACATGGGCCGCGGGCTTGGCGAAGGCTTCGGCGGAGCCCTTGGGCGGGCTTTGACATTGCGTGCGCTCTCTGGATTATTGTTGCATTCGACAACAGATGTAAAGCGCAACGAAGATCATGGTGGAGCGCCCGTCCTTGCGAGATGCGCAGGAGCGTTCAGCGGAAGAGCCGCTCAGCGAGCGCGATCGCACCCGCACGAAGCGCCAGGCCCTGGGTCTCGGCGTGCTCGAGAGCCATCTGGGCTACAGCGTGCGGCGCCTGCAGGTGTGGATCTTCCAGGACTTCGCGCGCACGATGGCGGGCTTCGATATCCGGCCCGCACAGTTCTCCGTGCTTGTCGTCATCGAAGCAAATTCCGGCCTGTCGCAGGCGGACCTGGCGGAGCGCCTCGGCATCGAGCGGGCGAGGCTCGTGCGTCTTCTCGATGGGCTCGAGAAGCGCGGCCTGATCCGGCGCCGGGCATCGCCGCACGACCGGCGCTCGCATGCTCTGAGTCTCACGCGAGGAGGGCAAAGAAGCCTCAAGCGCATGAAGCTGATGGCGGCAGAGCACGAGGCCAACCTGGAGCGGCGTCTGGGTGCGGAGCAGCGGGCTGCCGTGCTCGCCGCCTTGCGCGGCTTCCAATAGCCGACTGCGCCTAACCTTCCGCGCGCTGCGGGCGCGAAAGGAGCGCCGTGATGGCGGCATCGACGTCCAGCCTGCCCTCGACGATGGCATGGACCGCGGCAGCGATCGGCATGTCGACGTTTCTCTCTCGCGCAACCTTGGCGACCGCCGCGGCGGTATAGACGCCCTCGGCGACGGAACGGCGGCTGCCGAGCACCGCCGCCAGCGATTGACCCTGGCCGAGCGCACGACCCAGGCTCATGTTGCGGGACTGCGGACTGCCGCAGGTGAGGAGAAGATCGCCGAGACCGGACAGGCCCATCAGAGTATCCGCGCGCGCGCCGAGCGCTTCGCCGAACCGGCGCAGCTCGGCAAAGCCGCGCGTCACCAGTGCGGCATGCGCGCTGGCGCCGAGCTCACGGCCATCGACGATGCCCGCGGCGATGGCCAGCACGTTCTTCACGGCGCCGCCGAGCTGCACGCCGACCATGTCATCCGACCAGTAGATGCGCAGCGCCCGCGAGCCGAGCGCGGCAGCCAGCGTCTCCCCCAAGCCACCGTCAGCCGTCGCGATGGTGAGGGCTGCCGGCAGGCCGCGCGCCACGTCGGCGGCGAAGCTCGGGCCGGAGAGGACGGCCTGGGTGGCGTGCGGGATCGTCTCGGTCAGGACGTCGCCCAGCAGCTTGCCCGTGGCCTGCTCGAGGCCCTTCGCGCACAGCACCACGGGCTTGCCCGCCGGCAGATGAGGCGCCAGTTCCTCGCTCACGGCACGCACGTGCTGCGCCGGCGCGACCATCAGCACGATATCCTGCGCGGCGATGGCAGCGAGCTCGGTCGTGGCCTCCAGTGCCGGATCAAGGGCCACGCCCGCCAGAAAGGCCGAGTTGGAGTGCCGCGCGTTGATGTCCGCAACGACATCCGCCTCGCGCGCCCACAGCCGCACGGGCCGGCCGGCACTGCGCAATGTCTGCGCCAGCGCCGTGCCCCAGGCGCCGCCACCGATCACGCCGACGCTCGAGAGAACCATGAGCGCTCCTCCTCGCCTGCACTGTCAGCCCGGCCGGAGCGCGCCATGCTGGAAGCATGCCTTCGGCATGATGCGTAGAGCCGGGGCCCAGGGCCAAAGGATAGACCGCCTGTCTGTTGCCCTGGGTCCTGGATATTTCGCTTCGCGAAATTCCGGGATGACAGCTGGCGATGCCGACTACGAGGTCTTCATGATGAAGGGATTGCCGCCGCCCGGGCCGTTATTGATCCACACGCTCTTGGTCTGCAGGTAGCCCTCGATGGCCTCGGCACCGTTCTCGCGGCCGAGACCCGACGCCTTGTAGCCGCCGAACGGCATCAGGAAGCTGACGGCACGGTAGGTGTTCACCCACACGGTGCCTGCGCGGATGCGCTTGGACACCGTGGTGGCGCGCTTCACCGACTGCGTCCAGATGCCTGCGCCGAGGCCATAGGCGACGTCGTTGGCGATCGCCACCGCCTCCTCCTCGTCTTTGAACTTGATGATCGACAGCACCGGCCCGAACACTTCCTCCTGGGCGATACGCATCTTGTTGTTGACACCCGTGAAGATGGTGGGCTTCACGAAATACTTGCCGCCCCCTTCCTCCTTGGTCGCCGGACCGCCGCCGAGCACGCACTTGGCGCCTTCGCCCTTGGCGATGTCGATATAGGAGAGGATCTTCTGGTATTGCGGCGGCGTGGTCACCGGGCCGACCTGCGTCTCGAGCTTGGCCGGATCGCCGAGCCGCGCCTGCTTGGCCATGGCCACCAGCTTCTCCACGAACTGGTCGTGGATCGTCTCCTGCAGGAGCAGGCGCGAGCCGGCGATGCAGGTCTGTCCCGTGGCGGCGAAGATGCCGGAGATGGCGCCGCTGACCGCGTCGTCGATGATGCAGTCGTCGAACACCACGTTCGGCGACTTGCCACCGAGCTCCAGCGACACCTTCTTGAAGGTCTTGGCCGCCAGCTCGTTGACGCGCGCGCCGGTGGTGGTGCCGCCGGTGAAGGCCACCTTCGCCACTTTGGGATGGGTAACCAGCGGCTCGCCGACAACCGAGCCATAGCCGGTCACCACATTGATGACGCCCGGCGGCACGCCGGCCGGCTCGATCACCAGTTTCATGAACTCGAGCAGCGACGCGGACGTGAACTCGGACGGCTTGATCACCACCGTGCAGCCGGCGGCCAGGGCGGGCGCCAGTTTCCAGCCGACCAGCATCAGCGGCGAGTTCCAAGGCGTGATGAAGGCACACACGCCGACCGGCTCCTTCAGCGTGTAGGTGAAGTGATCGGGGCGGTCCGACGGCACCACTGCGCCCTGAATCTTATCGGCGAGGCCACCGTAGTAGTAGAACCATTCGGGCAGGTACTTGGTCTGCGCGTGCATCTCCGACATCAGCTTGCCGTTGTCGCGCACCTCGATCTCGGCGAGGTGCTGGGCGTGCTGCTCGATGAGGCCGCCGATGCGGCGCAGCAGCTTGCCGCGCGCCGTGGGCGTCATCGCAGCCCATGGCCCGCTGTCGAAGGCGCGCCAGGCCGCCTCGCAGGCGCGGTCCACGTCGTTGGCGTCGCACTCCGGCACCAGGGCCCAGGGCTCGCCGGTGTAGGGATCGGAGGTCTCGAAGCGCTTGCCCGAGGCGGCGTCGCACCATTTGCCGTCGATATAGGTCTGATATTCCTTGAGCTTGGTCGGCCGATCCAGCATGGCGGGCTCCTTGCAAGGGCGTTCGCGCAAGCCGCGCGTGGCTGAGGCGAAGGCTAGTGCGCCTGGGCGGCACCTTCAAGCATTGCCGGCGCGCGGTTGATCACCGGCACTGCCTTCACCGCGGCGGCAGCAGGCGCTTCTCCTGGAAGAGCCGCTGCCACTTCACGAACATGGCCTCCGTGTCCATCACCTCGCAGAATCCCGCCTGCATCAGCTTGACGGTCGAGGAGAACGACGGCGGCGCCGGCTCGCTGCGGCCGTGGCCCATCTGGTAGTCGGCATACTGGAAGGAAAGGCCGACGAAGGTGGCGAGGTCAGGCGAGACGAGATCGTATTTCGCGCGGATGCGCGACCAATCACCTTCCCGTGGCCGGATCTCCTTCTCGAGGCTGCACGGTACCGCGTCTCCCGGCTCCATGCCGAACGCATTGGCGATCGCTGGCCATATGTTGGGCCAGCAATAGACGTCGCCGTTGGCCACATTGAAGGTCTCGTTGCGTGCTGCCGGAGCCTCGCCGGCCCATGCCATCGCCCGCGCAAGCAGGTCGGCATCGACAGCCTGGCCGAGCCGCGGCGGCCCGCCCGGATAGTGCAGCGGCTGCCCGCTATCCTTCAGGAGGGCGGCGTAGGCCCCGATGGCGGGTATGACGTTCATCGCGCTACCCATGGAATAGCCGACGATGAGCACCGGACGGAAAATCGAAAACGACCAGGCTTTGTCGCGCTGCTTCTCGCGCAGGAAGTCCTCCTGGTTCCAGTAGAAGTTGGGCTGCTCGCGCATCTCCGACCGGCCTTCGCGCGCGGGATATTTCATCGGGCGTACGTGCGAGCCGTAGGCCTTGGTGCCCTGCAGCAGGGACACATGCGTCAGGCCGCGCGCGGCTCTCTCCAGCGGCTCCATCAGATTGCGCAGCATGCGATCGTTGACGGCGATCTGCTCCGCGTCGACCCAGCCGGCGATCAGGCCCGGCTTTTCGTAGAGCGCGGCGTAGATGACATGCGTCACCTGACCAAGCGTCGAGATGGCATCGGCGCAGGCGCGCCCATCCGTAAGGTCGGCGGCCACGAAGCGGGCGCCGAAGGTCTCGTCCGGCCGCCGGCGCGAGACGGCGATCACATCGCACCCGGGATCCGCCGCGAAATGCTTCATGGCGGCATAGCCGACGAGACCAGAGGCGCCGGCAACGAGCACCGTCTTCTTCGCCATACCGCCAGGCTCCCTTCGCACAGCACATTCGTTCGCGGATCAGACCGCGAGCCGCGCCGCAACCTCGCGCTCCAGGTTGCGCAGCTCCGGCGTCCAGGGAGCGCCGTTGGACGAGACGAGGTTGGCCTGCGACTTGAGGATCAAGCCATCCTCCAGCACCTTCAGGCCGTTGGCACGCAGCGTGGCGCCGGTGGTGGTGATGTCGACGATCAACTCGGCCAGCAGCGCCGCCGGAGCACCCTCCGTTGCACCGAGGCTTTCGACGATGCGGTAGCCCGTGACGCCGTTGTGGGCGAAGAACCGGCGCGTGAGGTTCATGTACTTGGTCGCCACGCGGATGCGGCGGCCGTGCAGGCGCCGGAAGTTGAGGGCCATCTCCTCCAGGTCGAACATCTGCCGCACGTCGATCCAGGCGGCCGGCACGGCCACCACCACATCGGTCTGGCCGAAACCGCACGGGTGCAGGAAGGTGACGCGCTCGTCGCAATCGGCCATCGTCTCGCGCAACAAATCCTCCCCGGTGATGCCCAGGTGGGCCGTGCCGTTCTTCAGGTGCTGGGCGATCTCCGAGGAGGAGATGAAGTTCACCTCGACGCCTGGCAGGCCGGCGATCTCGCCCTTGTAGCCGCGCGCCGGACCCGACTTGACGACGGTGAGCCCCGCCCGCTCCAGCAAGGCGGCGCACTGCTCCATGAGCCGCCCCTTGGACGGCAGCGCGAGGATGAGGTGCCCGCTCATGCGGCGCCCCCGCCGAGCACTGCCAGCAGCCTCTCGGTGTGTATGCAGGCGCCGACCGCCGGCACCTTCGTCGGAGCGCCGACGTCGGCGAGCAGATCGTCGTAGCGGCCGCCGCCGGCGACTGGGCTGCGCGGCCCAAGCTCCGGCACCACGATCTCGAAAACGAAGCCGGTGTAGTACTCGAGGTCGCGGCCGAACTCGGCGGCGAAGGTGGCGCTGGTGGTGTCGATGCCGGCCGCATCCAGCAGGTCGAGACGGCGCCGGAAGGCCGCAAGCGCCGCGCCCAGATCGAGCTTGTGCGGACCTAGCAGAGCCTCCAGCCGGGCCGCAGCTTCGCGTGCCGGTGCTTTCAGCGCCGTGTAGCCCTCGATCAACGTCGCAGCCGAGGATGGGAGCGGTGTTTCGCGTGCGTCAGCGGCCTCTGCGAGCAGACGCCCGGCGATCTCGTGGGCCGTCCGCGTGCCGACCAGCTCGAGCCCCGACCGCTCCAGATAGCCTTCCACGAGGTTCGGAGCCGCCTCCGGCCGGTCGGGGTCGAGGGCGTCCATCAGCTCGCGGGGCACACCGCGCGCCTGCAGAGCCTCGCGCGAGGTAAGGCGCGCCAGTTCGGCGCGGAACGCCTCCGGGCGCCAGAAGTGATGGCGCAGCCGCCGCCGCCAGCGCTGCGGCATGGGCAGCGCGTCGAGTAGGGCATTGAAGAGGCCGAGGTCGCCCAGGCGAAGGTCGAAGCGAGCCAGACCAGCCTCACGCACGGCCTCCACGGTGAGGGCGAGGACGGCGGCGTCGTCCTTCTCCCGATCTGTGGCGGCGAAGGACTCGATGCCGGCCTGGCGGAACTCGCTTGGATGCGCGCTCGTCGGTCCGCCTGGCTGATAGCGAAAGGCCGGCCCGCTGTAGCAGTAGCGCGCGGGCACGTCGCCGGCGGGATGGCGCGCCAGGTGCAGCCGGCATGTCGGAACGGTGAGATCGGGACGCAGGCACAGCTCCTCCCCGTCCGGATCGGTGAAGACGTAGGTACGGGCGCGCAGGTTCTCGCCGATCACATCCAGAAACAGTCCGGCCGGCTGGATGATGGCGGGCGCGATCTGCTCGTAGTCGGCGCGCGTGAAGGTGGCCATCAGGCGCTGCGCCTGGGCGGCAAGGGCTTCGACCTTCTGCGCGGCTTCAGCGGGCATGGCTATCGAGGCCCTGTCATCCCGGCCGGAGCGCGACATGCTGGAAGCATGCCTACGGCATGACGCGGAGGACCGAGACCCGGGCAGCATGCGCGCGGCCAGGGTTCCGGCATGCTCATCCCGCTGTCTTGGTCGGGCTTGGCCCGACCAACCACCCGTACGCTAGCTCCGAAGCCTGCTGATCGCTGGATCCTCGGGACAAGCCCGAGGATGACATCTGTTGTGCGCATGGCTCAGCCCTTGTGCCGCGCCAGCACTTCGCGGACGGCGGCGACGAGATCGGCCTCGGGCACGGAAACCTGCGCTGGGCGCCCTTCGCGCCACTCCTTGGCGTCCTTGATGGTGGCCGCGGCCTTGGCCCCCTCGATCAGGTCCTTGACCTGCACCTCGCCCCGCGCCAGCTCGTCGCCGCCCTGGATGACGACGCACGGGCTGGCGCGCCGGTCGGCATATTTCATCTGCGCCTTCATGCCCGAGGTGCCAAGGTACATCTCGGCGCGGATGCCGGCCTGACGCAGCTTCTGGGTCAAGGCCTGGTAGCGGGGCAACCCGGTGCGATCCATTACCAGCACCACCACCGGCCCGGCCGCCGCGTCAGCTCCCCCGTTGGCGATGGCCGCCAGCGCCGTCTGCAAGCGCGAGACACCGATGGAGAAGCCGGTTGCCGGCACGCGCTGGCCGGTGAAGCGTGCGACGAGATCGTCGTAGCGCCCGCCGCCGCCGACCGAGCCGAAGCGCACGAGTTGACCGGTCTCGTTCTTCACCTCGAACGTGAGCTGCGCCTCGAACACAGGCCCCGTGTAGTAGTCGAGCCCGCGCACGATGCTGGCATCGACCGCCGCGCGATCGGCGCCGTAGCCGGCGGCGGCGAGCAGGCGCTCCATCTCCGCGAGCTCGGCGAGGCCGGCCCGGCCTATATCCGTGCCGGACACCAGCGGCTCGATGGCGGCCAGGGTCTTGCCGGGGCCTTGCGAGCCGGCACCGATGAAACGCAGCACCGCATCGATCGCCTTTGCCTCGAGGCCGGCGCCCGGCGTGTAGTCGCCCGATTCGTCCTTGCGGCCCTTGCCCAGCAGCGCGGCGACGCCCTGTGGCCCCAGGCGATCGAGCTTGTCGACGGCGCGCAGGACGGTGAGCCGCTTTGCGGCATCGCCTTCCGCCACCGGATCGATGCCGATGCCGGCAAGAACGCCGTCGAGCACCTTGCGGTTGTTGATCTTGATGACGTACTGGCCGCGCGGGATGCCGAGCGCCTCCATGGTGTCGGCCGCCAGCATGCAGATCTCGGCATCGGCGGCGACGCTGTCGGTGCCGACCGTGTCGGCATCGAACTGGGTGAACTGGCGGAAGCGGCCGGGGCCCGGCTTCTCGTTGCGGAACACGCTGCCGGTCGCATAGCGGCGGAAAGGCTTCGGCAGCTTGTCGTA
>DATFCC010000274.1:0-6780 GCA_035253505.1 Hyphomicrobiaceae bacterium | reverse complement strand
AGCCGCGCCAGGCAAGCAGCGGGCTGGCGGCGTCGGGCTACGTCGTCGCCCGGCGCAAGGCCACGGTGGCGGCAGAGGTGATGGGCAAGGTCGTCGAGCTCTTCGTGGAGGAGGGCATGGTCGTGCAGAGCGGACAGATCGTGGCGCGGCTCGACAGCCAGCTCGCCGAGACCGACCTCGTGCTTGCCAAGTCGCGGGCCGCAGCCGCCGAGGCCGCTGCCAACGCGATTGCCGCCGATTTGCAGGACGCCGAGCGCATCCTGGGACGCGTGCAGGCCCTGGCGCAGAAGAGCATATCGAGCGAGGCGGACCTGACCAAGGCGCAGGCCAAGGCCGGCATCCTGCGCGCCCAGCTCAGCCAGTCCCAGGCGCAGATCGAGACCGCGCGCTTCGACGTGCAGCGCTTCGCCACCGTGCTCGACAAGCACAGCATCCGTGCCCCGTTCGGCGGCGTGGTGGTGGAGCGCAGCGCGCAACCCGGCGAGATGATCTCGCCCATGTCGTCGGGGGGCTTCACGCGCACTGGCATCTGCACGATCGTCGACATGGACTCCATTGAGATCGAGGTCGACGTCAACGAAGCCTTCATCGGCCGTGTCCGCCCCGGCGGCAATATCGCCGCCGTGCTCGACGCCTACCCGGACTGGACGATACCGGCGACCGTCATCGCCGTCGTGCCCACCGCCAACCGCGAGAAGGCGACGGTGCGGGTGCGCATCGGGCTCAAGAAGAAGGACCCGCGCGTTCTTCCCGACATGGCGGTCAAGGTCAAATTCCTCGATGAGACCGGAGCGGGCGCGCAGACCGGCAGCGTATCCGCCACCCGGTAGCCTTTCGCTCGTCAACGGAGAAGAGACAATGGCTGCAAGTCCGCTCGTTCGCCTCCTCGGCCTCAGCAAGGCCTTCGTGAAGGGCAAGGAGACGATCACCATCTTCGATCGCCTCGACCTCACCATCCCGGCCGGCGACTTCGTCGCCGTGATGGGGCCCTCCGGCTCGGGCAAGACCACGCTGCTCAATCTGCTCGGCGGCATCGACCGGCCCGACAGCGGCGAGGTGCACGTCGCCGGCCAGCGCATCGACAATCTGAGCGAGGGCGGGCTCGCGCGCTGGCGCGCCGCCAACGTCGGCTTCATCTTCCAGTTCTACAACCTGATGCCGATGCTGACCGCCGCGCACAATGTCGAGCTGCCGCTGCTGCTCACCAGGCTCGGCAAGCAGGATCGCCGCAAGCACGTCGAGACGGCGCTGAAGATCGTCTCGCTGCCGGATCGCGCCAAGCACTATCCGCGCGAGATGTCGGGCGGCCAGCAGCAGCGCGTCGCCATCGCGCGCGCCATCGTCTCCGATCCAAAGCTGCTGCTCTGCGACGAGCCGACCGGAGACCTCGACCGCACCACAGCCGACGAGATCCTGTCGACCCTGCAGATCCTCAACCGCGAGCTCGGCAAGACCATCGTCATGGTGACGCACGACCCGGCGGCCGCCCGCTATGCGCAGCGCACGCTTCATCTCGACAAAGGCAGCTTCGAGGAAAGGAATCTGGCGGCATGAACGACTTCGTCCTGATCGCCAAGAACCTGTTTCGCAAGAAGCTGCGCGCCATCCTGATGGTGGTGTCGATCCTCATCGCCTTCCTGATCTTCGGCGTGCTGGCGGGCTTCGAGCGCGCCTTCAGCGCCGGCGAGGATGTCGCCGCCGCCGATCGCCTGGTGGTGGTCAACAAGATCAACTTCACCCAACCGCTGCCTATCGCTTATTTCAACCGCGTGCGCGGCATCGAGGGCGTGCGGCAGGTCACTCACTTCAACTGGTTCGGCGGCTACTACCAGGAGCCGAAGAACTTCCTCATCGTCATGGCCGTGCAGCCGGAGAGCTACCTGCAGGTCTACGACGACCAGATCGAGGTTCAGCCCGACGTGCGCGCTGCCTTCCTGCGCGAGCGGACCGGCGCGCTAGTCGGCGAGAACATGCTGAAGAAGTGGGGCTGGAAGGTCGGCGACCGCGTGCCGATCATGAGCAACATCTTCACCCAGAAGAACGGCTCGCGCACGTGGGATTTCACCATCGTCGGCACCTTCAAGGGCCGCAAGCCGCAGGTCGACAGCAATTTCATGGTGTTCCACTACGACTACTTCAACGAGACGCAGAACCTCGGCAAGGACGTGATCGGCTGGATGGCGCTCAACACCACGGCGCCATCGGCCAACGAGCGCGTGGCCAAGGCCATCGACGAGATGTTCGCCAACTCTTTCTACGAGACCTCGACCGATACCGAGAAGGCGTTCAACAAGGCGTTCGCCGCCCAGCTCGGCAACATCGCGCTGATCGTGGCGCTGGTGGTCGGCGCCGCCTTCGCCACCATCCTGATGATCGTCGGCAATACCATGGTGATGGCGGTACGCGAGCGGACGCGGGAGATCGGTGTGCTCAAGACGCTGGGCTTCCCGCGCGGGCGCATCCTGCGCATGGTGCTGGGCGAATCCGTGCTGCTGGCGCTGCTCGGAGGCCTGCCGGGCATCGCGCTGGCCTGGGTCTTTGCCTCGGCGATGGAAACGGCGGTCGGTAATTTCATCCCGGGCTTTGCCGTCACTCCCGGCATCGCGCTCACCGCGGTGGGGCTGATGTTGGCGTTCGGCATCGCCACGGGGGTGATACCCGCCATCAACGCCATGCGCCTCAACATCGCCACCGCACTAGGCAGGGGCTGACCGATGGGCTCGTTCTTCCGGCAGGCTATCGCCGTCACCGCGATCAATCTCAAGAGCATCCCCCAGCGCTTCTGGCTGTCGCTGTCGACCGTCGTTGCCGTCGCGCTGGTGGTGATGGTGCTGCTGTCGTTCCTGGCCATGGCCAACGGCTTCCAGCGCACCCTGACGAGTGCGGGGGCCAAGGACGTCGCCATCGTGCTGCGCGGCGGCTCGCAGGCCGAGATCAACAGCACCGTCAACCGCGAGCAGCAGCGGCTCATCGAGGACGGCCCCGGCATCGCCCGCAGCGCCGACGGCAAGCCGCTGGTCTCGGGCGAGCTCTACCTCATCGTCGACGGCATCAAGCGCTCCAGCCAGACCAAGGCCAATCTGCCCCTGCGCGGCATCGGCAAGGACGGCGCGGCAGTGCGTAGCGGCATCCGCATCGTCGAGGGCCGCATGTTCAATCCCGGCGCCAACGAGATCGTGGTCGGCAAGGCCCTGCTGCGCGAGTTCCAGGGTTTCGAGATCGGCCAGACCGTGACTTTCGCCACCAGCCGCTGGACCGTCGTCGGCCTTTTCGAGGCGGACGGCAGCGTGTTCGAGTCGGAGATCTGGGCGGACCTGCCGGTGGTGCAGAGCCTCTTCAACCGCAACAACTTCGTGCAGACGGTCCGCCTGCGGCTGCAATCGCCCGAGACGCTCGCCTCTCTCAAGCGCTACGTCGACGAGGACCCGCGCCTCAAGCTCGACGTCAAGTCGGAGGCCGAGTATTTTGCCGAGCAGGCCTCGCAGACCTCCGACCTGATCCAGAAGCTCGGCTGGCCGCTCGCCATCGCCATGGCGCTCGGCGCTCTGGCCGGCGCGCTCAACACCATGTACAGCTCGGTCGCGGCCCGGGCCGTGGAGATCGCCACGCTGCGCGCCATCGGCTTCGGCAGCCTGCCCGCATTCATCGGCACCATGGTGGAATCGCTCGTACTGGCTACCCTCGGCGGGGTCATCGGCGCGCTCGCCACCTACCTCGCCTTCGACGGTTTCAGCGCATCCACGCTGGGGGCGAGCTTCACGCAGGTGGTCTTCAGCTTCAAGCTGAGCCCGGCGCTGATCGCGCAGGGTGTGCTGCTGGCCTTGTGCGTGGGCCTCGCCGGCGGACTGTTCCCCGCCATCCGTGCCGGACGGATGCCGATCGTCGCCGGTTTGTCGAGCCGGTGATCTGCGTCCCGTCACGGGGCGGGCTCGTTGCAGCGGGGCGAGGCGCCGCATAGTGTGAGGCCTCATCACGGACGGCAGCCGACATGCGCATCTCGCTCTGCAACGAGGTCATTCGCGAGCTGCCCTTCGAACGGCAGTGCCGATTCGCGCGCGCCGTCGGCTACGACGGCCTGGAGATCGCGCCCTTCACCCTCGCGGAAGAGCCCCACCTGCTCCCGGCCTGGCGGCGGGCTGAGCTGCGAGGCATTGCCGAAGACGCGGGCATCGCCATCACCAGTTTGCACTACCTGATGCTGGCCCCGGGGGGCCTGTCGATCACGTCCGCCGATCGCGCCCAGCGCGAGCGCACGATCGATGTCATGCGGCGGCTGTGCGGGCTGGCTGCCGATCTCGGAGCGCGCGTGCTGGTGCACGGCTCGCCTGCACAACGCCGGCTCGAGCCTGGAAGGGAAGAGGACGGACGCAACCGGGGCGCCGAATGCTTTGCCGCCGCGGGCGAGGCCGCAGCCGCCGCCGGCGTGATCTATTGCATCGAGCCGCTGGCACCGCCGGAGGCACAGTTCGTCAATACCGTCGAGGAGGCTTCAGCGATCGTGCGTGACGTCGGCAATCCGGCGTTGCGGACCATGATCGACTGCTCGGCAGCGGGACGCGCCGAAACCCTGCCGACCCCCGAGCTGCTGCGCCAGTGGCTGCCGACGGGCCTCATCGGCCACGTCCACTTCAACGATCCGAACCGGCGCGGCCCGGGAGAAGGCGACCTGGCGTTCGCGCCGATCCTGCAGGCATTGGCCGACGGCGGCTACCAGGGCATGGCCGCCATCGAGCCCTTCGTCTACGAGCCCGACGGCCCTGCCTGCGCGGCCCGCGCCATCGGCTACATCCGCGGCGCAACGCAGGGCGTGTAGGGCGCAATAGCGAAGCGTATTGCGCCGGCACGACACCGCATCGGTGCAATACGGCTTCGCCTATTGCACCCTACAGGTGGAACCGGCCTGCGCGGCCCGCGCCATCGGCTACATCCGCGGCGCCATGCAGGGCATGTAGGGCGCAATAGCGAAGCGTATTGCGCCGGCATGAAACCGCATCGGTGCAATACGGCTTCGCCTATTGCACCCTACAGCCTACAGCCGCGGGATGCCCAATGTCTCGGGGTTGACCTTGCCTTTGCCGGCGTCGAAGTACAGCCAGGCCGAGTAGCGCACCATCTTGAAGGATTCGGTCTCGGCCTCGTTGCCGTGAATGGGTGTGAAGAGCGCGCTGCGGGCGGCCGAGTACTTCTTCAAGGCCTCGGAGTTCTTGATCTTCTTCTCCCAGACCGCCTCCATCGTCTTGATCACCTCGTCCGGGGTGCCCTTGGCGACCCAGATGCCGAAGTAGTTCATGGGCGCCGGCATTGTCGGCAGCCACTTGGTCACGGGGGCGATCTCGCCGTAGCCCTCGAGCATCACCGGCTTCTCGGAGAGCACGGCCAGCGGCACAAGACGCTTGCCCTTGATGAACTCGCTCATCTCCACCAGGAGCTGCGAGACCGCCTGCGTCTCGCCCGAAACGGTGGAGAGCACGGCCGGATTGCCGCCGTCGTAGGTGACATGCTTGTAGTCGATCTTGGCGGCGGCCTTCACCGACTCCATCATGTTGTGGCCGGCCGACGACAGCCCGGCCGTCGCCACTGGCACGCTGGCGCCGCCCTTCTTCAAGGCGTCGAGGAACTGGCCGAAGTCCTTGAAGGGCGAGTTCGGATTGGCGGCGATGGCGGTCAGGTTGGCGACGGCAAAGAACATGTGCCAGTCCTTGAGACCGCTATCCAGGAGCCCAAGCACGCGATAGGTGCCGACGTCGGTGGCGGCGCCGGCGGCCCACGTGTAGCCGTCCTTGGGCGCCTCCATGGCGTTCTTGGTGCCGATCGAGCCGGAAGCACCCGGCTGGTTGACGACGATGAACTTCTGCTGCAGCTCGGCCTCGAGCTCGCTCGCAACGATACGGGCCATCTGGTCGGTCGACCCGCCAGCCGCCCACGGCACGATGATGGTTACCGGGCGGTCGGGCTTCCAGGCATAGGTCTGCGCCACCGCCGAGGTTGCCATGAGACCGATCGCGAATGCGGCGACCATCGAAGCAACGCGTTTCATTTCCGTTCCTCCCACCAAGGCTGCGCGGCGACCGGCCGGGCGCCGCGGACACTGTCGAAAGCAGGGCGGCATTCGTCAAGATGCCGGCCCGCGCCTTGCGCTTGCACTCATTCGGCCCCCTTCCGCACGCAGATCAGGCATTGGCGGCCGGCGCGGACAGCGGCAGGCGCGGGCCGGCATCGTGCAGGTGGCATGCGGCCCAGTGCCGTGGCATCACCTCGCGAAGAGCCGGCGTCTGCGTGCGGCAGCGCGCGTGCACGTAGGGGCAGCGCGTGTGGAAGTGGCAGCCCTTCGGCGGATCGATGGGGCTCGGCACGTCGCCCTTCAGGATGATGCGCTCGCGGCGGCGGGCGCTCGCCTTCGGAATCGGCACGGCGGACAGCAGCGCCTCCGAGTAGGGATGCAAGGGCTGCTCGAAGAGCAGCGCGCGGTCGGTCATCTCGACGATGCGCCCGAGGTACATGACGGCGACGCGGTGCGAGATGTGCTGCACCACAGCCAGGTCGTGCGCCACCAGCAGGTAGGAAAGCTTGTACTCGTCCTGCAAATCCATCAGCAGGTTGATGATCTGGGCCTGGATCGACACGTCGAGGGCGGAGACCGGCTCGTCGCCGACGATGAGCTGGGGCTGCAGCGCCAGCGCCCGCGCGATGCCGATGCGCTGGCGCTGGCCGCCGGAGAATTCATGCGGGAAGCGGCGCTGATGGTCGGCATTGAGGCCGACCCGTGCCAGCAGCTCCCCG
>DATFCC010000273.1:0-7576 GCA_035253505.1 Hyphomicrobiaceae bacterium | reverse complement strand
GTCTCGACCTGATCTTCTCCAACCGCGTTGCCACCTGCCTGGTCAACCCCAAGGCGGGCCGCGAAATCGAGTTCGACGCCCCGGCGCCGCCGACGCGCAAGCGCATCGCCGTGGTCGGCGCGGGCCCCGCCGGGCTTGCCTGCGCCGTCACGGCGGCCGAGCGCGGCCACCCGGTGACTCTTTTCGAAGCGCACGACCGGATCGGCGGGCAGCTCAATCTCGCCCGCAACGTGCCGGGCAAGGAGGAGTTCGACGAAACGTTGCGCTACTACGGGCGCCGCATCGACCTGCTCGGCATCGACCTCCGGCTCGGCAAGCGCCCCACGGCCGACGAGCTGGCGGCCGGCGGCTTCGACGCGGTCGTGGTGGCGACCGGCGTGGTGCCGCGCGTGCCCGCCATCGAGGGCATCGATCATCCAGCCTGTGTCAGCTACGTCGAGATACTCGCGGGGCGGCGGCAGGCCGGCCGCCGCGTGGCCGTGATCGGGGCCGGCGGCATCGGTTTCGACATCGCCGAATACCTGACGTCCGCTCCGCAGGAAATCGCGGCCGACCCGCAGCACTTCCGGGCCGAGTGGGGTATCGACAGGGCAATTGCCCGCAAGGGCGGCCTCGTCGAGGAAGCGCACACGAAACCGGACCGCCAGGTGGTCATGATTCAGCGCAAGGCCGGGCGCATGGGTCGCGGCCTCGGCGTCAGCACCGGCTGGGTGTTGAGGCTCCTGTTGGCAAAGCGCAAGGTGGCGCAGGTGAGCGGCGTCACCTACCGCCGGATCGACGACGCGGGCGTGCACATCGCGGTGGAGGGTGCCGAGCGGATGATTCCAGCCGACACCGTCGTCATCTGCGCCGGCCAGGAGCCGGAACGCTCCCTGTTCGAGGAATTGGCGGCGCGCGGCGTTGTTGCGCACGTCATCGGCGGCGCCGACGTTGCGGCCGAGCTCGATGCCATGCGGGCCATCGATCAGGGCACGCGCCTCGCCTATACCTTCTGAGGG
This sequence comes from Hyphomicrobiaceae bacterium, assembly GCA_035253505.1. GTDB lineage: Bacteria > Pseudomonadota > Alphaproteobacteria > Rhizobiales > Hyphomicrobiaceae > AWTP1-13. The sequence goes on along the minus strand of DATFCC010000273.1, from coordinate 6,578 downwards.
GTGCCAGGGTCAGCCAGAGGGGTCAGACCCCTCGCGCATGTCGCCTCCTTAGTATTACCGTTGGTGGCGAGGGGTCTGACCCCTTCTTCCCTCCCCGCCCCAAGGAGCGCAGCACCATGGATCGCTATGAACACTACAAGGCGCTGAAGTTCGCACGGCCGCGCCCGCGGGTGCTGGAGGTGATCCTGTCCCGGCCCGGGCGGCTCAACGCCCTCGACGCTGACGGCCACCGCGAGCTGGCCGAGGTGTGGCGCGACATCGATCGCGATCCCGACACGTCGGTGGCGGTGCTGCGCGGGGACCGCGGCGCCTTCTCCGCCGGCGGCGACCTCGACATGATCGAGGTAATGGCGCGCGACTGGGCCACGCGCAGCCGCGTGTGGCGGGAAGCCGGCGACATCGTCTACAACGTCATCAACTGCATGAAGCCCATCGTTGCGGCCATCGAGGGCCCCTGCGTCGGCGCCGGGCTCGCGGCGGCCATGGTGACCGACATCACCGTGGCGGGACGCAAGGCGCGCATCATCGACGGGCACACGCGGCTCGGCGTGGCCGCCGGCGACCACTCGGCCATCGTCTGGCCCCTGCTATGCGGCATGGCCAAGGCCAAGTACTATCTGCTCCTGTGCGATACGCTGACCGGCGAGGAAGCCGAGCGCATCGGGCTCGTGTCGATGGTGGCGGACGACGGCAAGGTGGTGGAGACGGCCCTGGGCGTGGCCGAGCGCCTGCGCGACGGGCCGCCCGCCGCCATCCGCTGGACCAAGCATGCGCTCAACAACTGGCTGAGAATGGCGGGCCCGACCTTCGACGCCTCCCTCGCCATGGAGTTCATGGGCTTCTCAGGCCCCGAGGTGCAGGAGGGGCTGGCCGCGCTCAAGGAGAAGCGCAAGCCTCGGTTCGATCCGAAAGACCCATTCTAGATGAAGCGTGAGAGCAAGGACCCGGCCATGCCCGAGCTCAGATCCCAGTATCTCTTCACCTTCACGGTGACAGTCGACACCCTACATGACGTGGGCCGCACGCCCTCCGGCACCCTGCACGTGGACATGCTGGGCAAGGGCACATTCGAGGGCCCGCGCCTCAAAGGCCAGGTGCTCGGCGGCGGCATGGACATGAAGATGCTGCGCGCGGACGGCGCCATGCGCCCCAACGTGCGGCTCGTGCTCAAGACGGATGACGGGGCGCTCATCTTCATGCACTACCAGGGCGTGCGGCACGGGCCTCCCGAGGTGATGGCGCGGATCGCCCGCGGCGAGGCGGTCTCACCCTCGGAGTATTACCTGCGCAACGCTCCATTCTTCGAGACGTCGGCGCCGAAATACGAGTGGCTCAACCGGGTCGTGGCTGTCGGCGTCGGCAGGCGCATGCCCGACCACGCGGCCTATGATGTGTTCGAGATTCTCTAGCCCGGCCACAATGGAGGCTGGCATGAGCAAGCTTCAGTCGCAGGGCGTGCACCACATCACGCTGGTCGGCGCCGACCGGAAGACGTCGGTGGACTTCTGGGAAGGCGTGCTCGGCATGCCGCTGGTGTTCGAGCAGCCCAACCTCGACCAGCCCGACCAGAACCACCTCTACTTCGATCCCGGCGACGGCCGGCTCATCACCGTCTTCACCAGCGAGTCCTGGAGACCTGATCGCACGCCCAATCCGACCGGGATCGGCAACCTGCATCACCTTGCGTTCGCCGTGTCACGTGCCACGTACACTCAGGCCGCAGGACGGCTGAAGGAACGCGGCATCTCCAATTCGGGCGAGATCGATCGTGGCTTCATGTATTCGATCTACTTCCGCGACCCTCTCGGCCAGCTCCTGGAACTGGCGTGCTACAAGTTCGAGCCGCCAGCCGGAGCAACGCACGCCGACGTATTGCGCGAAGCCCATAACGTTCGCGTGGCGCGCGGCGCCTACAACATCGCCGACGAGCATCTGGCCGACGCCATCGAGCTGCTGTCGCGAAAACCGGCGCCCCGCCCTGAAAAAGGCCCTTGAACTGCGCTGTGGTTTTGAAGGATTCTGGGGGCCGCGGCCGCGGCAAGGGCGCAGCGTAGGCGTGGGTGTTGAGGGCGATGAGCTGGCAGCCGTCCAACGATCCAATTCCCGGGGACGCGCGTTCCTGTGCCGCCATCGAGCACGTCATTGTGCCGCGTGCGCGCGATCTCGGCGGGTTTCAGGTGCGCAGGGCGCTGCCGGCCGCCGAGAAGCAGATGGTCGGCCCCTTCATCTTCTTCGATCAGATGGGGCCGGCCGAATTCCTGATCGGTGGCGGCATCGACGTGCGCCCGCATCCGCACATCGGGCTTGCCACCGTCACCTACCTGTTCGAGGGCGAGGTGTTCCACCGCGACAGTCTCGGCACGTCGCTCGCCATCCGGCCAGGCGAGGTCAACCTGATGACGGCTGGGCGCGGCATCGTCCATTCCGAGCGCGAGACGAGCGAAGCGAAACAGGCGACGCGACGGCTGTTCGGCATCCAGGCCTGGGCGGCCCTGCCCAAGTCGCACGAGGAGGCCGCACCGGCGTTCGCCCACCATGGAACGGACGAGCTGCCACGCATCGCCGGTGAGGGGAAGCGCGTGCGCCTCGTCATGGGGCAGGCCTACGGCGCACGCTCGCCCGTGGACTTCCCGCACGACAGCCTGTTCGCCGAGGTGGTTCTGGCCCCCGGCAGCGTGCTGCCGCTGGACCCCGACTACGACGAGCGCGCCGTCTATGTCGCCTCTGGCGAGATCGACGTTGCGGGCGAGACCTTCGGCGAGGGCCGCCTGCTGGTGTTCAGGCCGGGCGACCGCATCTCGATCCTGGCCACGACCCAGGCGCGCCTGATGCTGCTCGGCGGCGAGCCGATGGACGGTCCCCGCCACATCTGGTGGAATTTCGTATCCTCGTCGAAAGAACGCATCGATCTGGCCAAGGAAGACTGGCGCCGCAAGCGCTTCGCCTTGGTGCCCGGTGACGAGAAGGAGTTCATCCCGCTGCCGGAATGAGTTTGCCGCTGCCCGCGGGGAGGGGCATGGAGGGGTAAGATGTTGTTCGGGTGGCTTCCGGCAGTCGCCGTGGAGCTGGTCGCGCGAATTCCGGCGTGGTCCAACTTGGTCCCGGCGGCCGTGGTCATTGCGGCAGGCGGTGGCGGTCTCCTGCTCGCCGGCGTGATCGTGCGGCACCGTCGCCGGAAGCGGGTTGCACAAGCCGTGGTCGCACAGCGGGTGCGCGATGAGGTGACGCTGCTCAAGGCGAAACTGCGCGGGCGTCTGTCTGCGCCCGCATCCCTGCTCGCCGGCAACACCGGCGTTGCCCCGACCATGGGCGCCTGCGAGGCATTCGAAGGAGACATAGATGCGGCCGCGCGCACGGTGCTGATCGAGGCCGGCGGCCACCGAACGAAGGCGAAGCAGCTTCTGCGCGGCCGCATGAACGCCCATGGGGCGGAGCGCAACGGGCTCAATGGCAGCGAGGTCGGACACTGGCGTCAACTCGGCGCCCTGTCGCTGCTCGATGGCGTTACCGACGCGATACCGCCCTACAGCCGTGCCGCCGATCTCGCGCCCGAGAATGCCGAGGCGCAGATGCTGGTAGGTGTGCTGCATCTCAAAGCGGGCAACCTGGCCGCCGCCGAAGCCGCCTTCCGCCGCCAGATCGAGATCGGCAACGCGGCCAATGGCAGCGGCGGCGTTGCGCGCTATCGCGGGCACACCATGCTGGGCGACGTGCTGGCGGCGCGCGCCGAGAACGATGAAGCGATCGCGGCCTACGCCGAGGCCCAGCGGCAGATCAAGGCCCTGCTATCGGGCGGTGACCACAGCCTCGCTCTCGAGCGCGACCTTTCCGCCATCTGCGATCGCATCGGCGACGTGCACCTCGCGAGGCTCGACCTCGACGTGGCGCTGGAGAACTACCGGCAGAGTCTCGAGATTGCCGAGACCCTAGCCGCGCGCGATGCGCAGAATGCCGTCTATCAGCACGACCTGTCGGTGAGCTACGACCGCATCGGCGATCTCTTGGAAAAGAAGGGCGATCGCGAAGGCGCGATCGACTACTTCCGCAAGAGCCTGACCATCGCCAAGACGCTCTGCCTTCGCGACCCGGACAATACCGAATGGCAGTGGGACCTCTCGGCCAGCTACGACCGCATCGGCGACGCCCTCATCGCCCAGGGCAACCTCAAGGATGCGCTGGCGAGCTACCGGAACGGCCTCGCCATCGCCGAGGGGCTGGCGAGGCGCGATCCCGCGCACGCCGGCTGGCAGCGCGACCTCGCCATCAGCTACCACAAGCTCGGATCGCTCGAGGCCATCGACAATCCCGCCGAGGCGCGCGAGTTCCTGGAGAAGGGCCGCGCCATCATCGACCGACTGGCCCAGATTGCAGCGCACCAGGCTCAGTGGCGCTCGGATTTGTCCCGCTTCGATGAGGTCTTGAAGACGCTCGATGGGTGAGCCAGTGCGGTCGCATTGAGCGGTAGGCCGCATGAAACCGGAGCAGTGCCCATGTCCGCAAGCGACAAGCTGTTCGCGGGGTCGATCCCCGAGATCTACGACACCATTTTCGTGCCCCTCATTTTCGAACCGTACGCCGCCGATCTGGCGGACCGCCTTTGCCGGCTCGCTCCCCAAAGCGTCCTCGAGACCGCGGCGGGTACGGGCGCACTGACCCGGGCAATGGCCGCGCGTCTGCCCGCTTCCGTGCGCATTGCCGCGACCGATCTCAACCAGCCGATGCTCGACCGCGCGGCCGCGCGCCAGCCCGGCAACGGCCGCGTCTCGTGGCGCCAGGCCGATGCCTTGGCGCTCCCCTTCGCCGACCAGGCCTTCGACGCCGTCGCCTGCCAATTCGGCGTCATGTTCTTTCCCGACAAGATCGCGGGCTTCCGGGAGGCGCACCGTGTGCTGAAACCGGGCGGCCATCTCCTGTTCAACGTGTGGGACCGCATCGCGGACAACGAGTTCGCCGACGTGGTGACCGATGCCCTGGCAACCCGCTTCCCCAGCGATCCGCCGCGCTTCATGGCGCGTACTCCGCATGGCTACGCCGACACGAATGCCGTCCGGGCGGATGTCGCCGCGGCCGGCTTCTCGTCGATTGCAGTCGAGACGGTGACGCACGCGAGCCGTGCCCGCTCCGCCAGCGACGTAGCCCTCGCCTACTGCCAGGGCACGCCCCTGCGCAACGAGATCGAGGCGCGACCGGGCTCGCCGCTGGGGGAAGCAACCGAGTTGGCGGCGGAAGCGTTGCGGCGGCGGTTCGGCGACGGCCCCATCGAAGGCCGCATCCAGGCGCATGTTTTCCAGGCGATGAAGTAGGCGGCGGCTCCGAGGAGGCGGGTTCTAGCGCGCCGGCCCGGTCTCGATGGGCAAGCTGGCGTCAGCGCCCCACTCGGTCCACGAGCCGTCGTAGACGGCGGCGTCCGGACGGCCAAGCATGGCCAATGCCAGCGCGATGACCCCGGCGGTCACGCCCGATCCACACGAGGCCACCACCGGTCTGGCCGTATCGACACCGGCGTTGCGGAAGATGCTGCGCAGCTCGGCGGCGGGCTTCAAGGTGCCGTCCGCGTTGAGCAACGAGGCGAAGGGGACATTGCGGGAGCCCGGAATGTGGCCGGAGCGCAGGCCGGCGCGAGGCTCCGGCACGCTGCCCTCGAAGCGGGCGGCGGCGCGGGCGTCCACGATCTGGGCAGCCCTGCTGCCGATCGCGTTCTTCACGTCGCCCACATCGCGAACCAGCTCTGCATTGAGCCTGGCCGTGAAATGCCGCTCGCTTCGCCGGCGCGGCTCGCCATCCTCGAGCGGGCGACCCTCGGCCTTCCATTTCTTCAGGCCACCGTTCAGCACGCATACATCTTCGTGCCCCATGGCGCGGAACATCCACCACACCCGCGCCGCCGAGTAGAGGCCCTCGCTGTCGTAGGCGATGACTTGCATGCCGTCGCCGATGCCCATCTTCTTCATGCGGCTCGCGAACAACTCCGGCGGTGGCAGCATGTGCGGCAGCGTCGAGGACTTGTCGGAGATGCCGTCGATGTCGAAGAAGAGAGCGCCGGGTATGTGCGCGGCCAGGTATTCCGCCCTGGCGTTGCGCTTGGCGGTCGGCAGGTGCATGGAGCCATCGACGACGACGAGGCCCGGCGCGTCGAGACGCGTTGCCAGCCAGTCGGTCTCGACCAGCCATTTGTCTGCTTCGACAGCCATGCGTCCACTCCCGATGACAAGCGCCTCGAAGGGTTGTTAGCCCCAATCGCCCGCCTTGTCATGGTTGTGATGTGCGGGAGCAGGCGGGACGGAAACCGGGCTTGCCGGCCGCCGACGGGCCGCTGCTCGCCCAGCGCAAAGCGGCGCCGCGGCTTACCGCACCGCACGATGAAATGCTAGCGCAACGCTGTGGCCGGTATCAGAACCACTTGGGCTGCCACCAGTGCAGGGCCGCCTGCACGAGGTCCGGCCTGATGAGATAGGCGATGCCGACGAGCGCAACCACGATCACCGCCAAAATGAGAAGCTGGCCGCTGGCGGGCGTGCGGTAGCTGAGCCCCGTGCCAGGAATGCCGAGCGTCACGTTCTTCTTGCCGTGGCCGACGT
>DATFCC010000272.1:0-5291 GCA_035253505.1 Hyphomicrobiaceae bacterium | reverse complement strand
GAAGGACCCTCGACGACTACGCCAATACGTTGGCCCTGGAACAGAGCGGCGAGCTCGGCGCACCTCCGACCAGGCCACCGCGCGGCCGCCGGGCCCGCAGTCGGCGAAGCCGCTCCTGAGCCGGCTCGCCCGGGCTCGCCCTGCCGGCACCCGCAGGCGGTTTGTGGACAGCGAAACCCCGCATCGCTAGAAGTTCCGCACGCCAATCCATCGACTGTCGCGCCCGCCAACCGGGCGCGCGAGAGCACAACGCATGACGAGCCTCAACCAGGTCCGCGCCACCTTCCTCGATTTCTTCGCCAAGAACGGCCACGCCCTGGTGCCGTCCTCGCCGCTGGTGCCGCGCAACGACCCGACCTTGATGTTCACCAGCGCCGGCATGGTGCAGTTCAAGAACGTGTTCACGGGCCAGGAGGCGCGACCCTATACGCGCGCCACGACCGCGCAGAAGTGCGTGCGCGCCGGCGGCAAGCACAACGACCTCGACAACGTCGGCTACACCAACCGGCATCACACGTTCTTCGAGATGCTCGGCAACTTCTCCTTCGGCGACTACTTCAAGGAGCTGGCGATCCCGCTGGCGTGGGAGCTCGTCACGAAGGGGTTCGGCCTCGATCCCAAGCGGCTGCTCGTCACCATCTACCACGACGACGAGGAGGCCTACCGGCTCTGGAAGAAGGTCGCGGGCTTCTCGGACGACAAGATCATCCGCATCGCCACGTCCGACAACTTCTGGTCAGCGGGTGAAACGGGGCCGTGCGGGCCCTGCTCGGAGATCTTCATCGACCAGGGCGACAAGGTGCCCGGAGGGCCGCCCGGCAGCGCGGACCAGGACGGAGACCGCTTCCTGGAATTCTGGAACCTGGTCTTCATGCAGTTCGACCAGCGCGGCCCCGGCGATCGCGTCGACCTGCCCAGGCCATCCATCGACACCGGCATGGGCCTGGAGCGCATGACCGCCATCCTGCAGGGGGTCAACTCCGTCTACGAGATCGACCTGTTCCGGGCGCTGATCGACGCCTCTGTGGCGGAAACGGGCGTGCCCGCTAGGGGCGAGCAGCAGGCGTCCCATCGCGTCATCGCCGACCACCTCAGGGCCACCAGCTTCCTCATTGCGGAAGGTGTTCTGCCTTCCAACGTCGGGCGCGGCTACGTGCTTCGCCGCATCATGCGGCGGGCGATGCGCCACGCGCACATGCTGGGTGCCAAGGAGCCGCTGATGTGGCGGCTGGTGCCGGCGCTGGTGCAGCAGATGGGCGAGACCTATCCCGAGCTCGTCCGTGCGCAGCCCCTGATCACGGAGACGCTGAAGCTCGAGGAGACCCGCTTCCGCAAGACGCTGGAGAAGGGTCTCGGCCTGCTCGGTGACGCCAGCCGCAATCTGAAGCAAGGCGACACCTTCGCCGGCGACGTCGCCTTCAAGCTCTATGACACCTATGGCTTCCCTCTGGACCTGACGCAGGACGCTCTGAAGCCGCGCGGCATCGCCGTCGACACCGCGGCCTTTGACGCGGCGATGGAGAAGCAGAAGGAGGAGGCGCGCAAGGCCTGGAAGGGCTCCGGCGAGGCAGCGACCGAGCAGATCTGGTACGAGCTGCGCGAACGCGCCGGCCCAACCGAGTTCCTGGGCTACGACACGGAAGCAGCGGAGGGCCAGATCCGCGCCATCATCAAGCAGGGCAAGGAAAGCTCGAGTCTCAAGCCCGGTGACACGGCATCGCTGCTGCTCAACCAGACGCCGTTCTATGGGGAATCCGGCGGCCAGGTGGGCGACGAAGGCCTCATCAAGGGACCGAACGGCGCGCTGTTCCGCGTCACCGACACCCAGAAGAAGCTCGGCGATCTCTTCGTGCACAATGGCGCCGTCGAGAAGGGCACCTTCAAGACAGGCGATGCCGTGGAGCTTGTCGTCGACCATGCGCGCCGCGCAGCGACGCGCGCCAATCATTCGGCCACCCACCTGCTGCACGAAGCCCTGCGCCAGGTGCTGGGCGAGCACGTGGCGCAAAAGGGCTCGCTCGTCGCGCCAGACCGGCTGCGGTTCGACTTCTCCCATCCCAAGCCGATGGGGCCGGACGAAGTCGCCGCCGTGGAGGGCATGGCCAACGCCTTCGTGCTGCAGAACTCGGCCGTCGAGACCCGTCTCATGACGCTGGAGGACGCGCTCGAGACGGGCGCGCGCGCACTTTTCGGAGAGAAGTACGGCGAAGAGGTGCGCGTCGTCTCCATGGGCGTCGGCCAGGGCGGCCGCCCCGCGGAGAGCGCCGAGGCGACGGTCTCCGGCAAGGCCAACAAGGCGTGGTCGGTCGAGCTGTGCGGCGGCACGCACGTCAAGCGCACCGGCGACATCGGCCTCATCAAGGTGACGGGCGAGAGCGCCAGCGCCGCGGGCGTGCGCCGGCTGGAGGCGCTCACGGCCGACGGCGCGCGCGCCTACCTGGCCGAGCAGGACCAGCGCGTGCGCGAACTTGCCGGAACGCTGCGCACCAAGCCCGAGGATGTGGTGGAGCGCGTCAAGGCGCTGCTGGAGGAACGCAGGCAGCTCGAGCGTGATCTCGCCGCGGCCCGCCGCCAGCTCGCCCTCGGTGGCAGCCAATCCGCTGACGGCAAGGCGGCGGATGCGGCCTCGCCCGTGCGAACCGCGGCAAGCGGCGTGAAGCTCTTCGTGCGCAAGGTCGAGGGCCTCAATCCGAAGGACCTGCGCAGCCTTGTCGACGAGGGCAAGAAGCAGGTGGGTTCCGGCGTAGTGGTGATCGCGGGCGTGACGGCGGACGGCAAGGCCAACCTCGCCGTCGGCGTCACGGCCGACATGACGGCAGCCAACAATGCCGTCGATCTCGTCAAGCTCGGTGCCGAGGCGCTCGGCGGCAAAGGCGGCGGCGGGCGCCCCGATTTCGCGCAGGCCGGCGGCCCCGACGGTTCGAAAGCCGAAGCTGCCATCCAGGCGATCGAGGCGGGCGTCCGCGCGGCATGACGCGGCGCCGAGCGGACGCAGGCTTTTCCCGCGCGTGGGGATGATCCTCTGGGCGGACCCTGTAGCGGGTGGCGGTCCGCCGACCGTGGTCGAGAGGGGATACGAGCGTCCCCACGTTTCGCGCCGCGCGCTCCCGCCAGCTGTCATCCCGGAATTTCGCGAAGCGAAATATCCGGGATCCAGCCGCGGATCAGCAATGCTGCCTTGCCTGATTGGCGGGCGCCGAGAAGGCTTGGATGGCCGGGACAAGCCCGGCCATGACGAAGATGAGGCGTAGAGCGCCGACCCCCTCAAACCTGCACGGAGTAGCCGCCGTCGACGGGGATGGCCGTTCCGGTGACGAAGTCGGAGGCCGGCGCGGCGAGGAAGGCGGCGATGCCCGACATATCGGCCGGGACGCCCCAGCGCTTGGCCGGCGTGCGCATAAGGATCAGGCTGTTGAGGCCGGAGACCTCCTCGCGGGCCTTGCGGGTGAGCTCGGTATCGATCCAGCCCGGCAGCACGGCATTGACCTGGATGTTGTCCTTCGCCCAGGCCACGGCCATCGACTTGGTGAGCTGCACGACGCCTCCCTTGGAGGCGCCATAAGCCGGCGCGAACGCCGCCCCGAAGATCGACAGCATCGAGCCGATGTTGATGATCTTGCCGCCGCCGGCCTTCTGCATCACCGGATAGACGGCGTGCGAGCACACGAAGATGCTGGTGAGATTGACGTCGATCACCTGCCGCCACTCGGCGACCGACATCTGGTCCGGTGGCTTGCGGATATTGATGCCGGCGTTGTTGATCAGAATGTCCAGGCGCCCGAGCCTCGACACCGTGTCGCTCACCATGCGCCGGCAGGCGGCCTCGTCGGTGACATCCACCTCGAGCACTGTCGTCTTGGCGCCCAGCTTGGCGAGTTCGGCCGCCGCGGCCTCGGATTTCTTCGCGTTGCGCCCGGCAACGGCAATGGCCGCGCCGCATTCGGCAAGGCCACGCGCCATGCCGAGCCCGATGCCGCCGTTGCCGCCGGTGACGAGCGCCACGCGGCCCTTGAGGTCGAAGAGTGCCATTGGGGTGTCCTTCGGGATTGAGGCGGATGGGATATCGGCCGAGCCTGTTGCCTACTCTGCAGCAGTGCGGCGAGGCTCGGCAAGCCACCCATCGAGGTCGCGAAGCGCACGCGCCGAGATGGCACGCTTCCGGGCGGCACCGCGCTCCTTGCCCTTGATCCGATTGCCGGCGCCATCATGCGTTGGCGCATCGAGTGGGGGAAAAAGACCGAAATTGACGTTCATGGGCTGGAAGGAGCCGGGACCGTCGCCCGCCGCGTCGCCGTCTCCAGTCAGGTGCCCGCCGGTGATGTGACCGAGCAGCGCGCCGAAGGCGGTGGTCGACGGCGGCGGCAGCCACCGTTCGCCCTTCCACTGCGCCGCCGCGGCACGGCCCGCGAGCAGGCCGATGGCGGCACTCTCGACGTAGCCCTCGCATCCCGTGATCTGGCCCGCGAACCGCAACCGTGGTTGCACACGCAGGCGCAGCTCACTGTCGAGCAGCCGCGGGCTGTTGAGGAAGGTGTTGCGGTGCAGGCCGCCCAGACGGGCGAACTCGGCGCGCTCCAGACCCGGGATGGTGCGAAAGATCCGCACCTGCTCGCCGTGCTTGAGCTTGGTCTGGAAGCCGACCATGTTCCAGAGCGTGCCGAGGGCGTTGTCCTGGCGAAGCTGCACCACGGCATAGGGGCGCTCGCCCGGCTTGTGCGGATTGGAGAGGCCGACCGGCTTCATCGGCCCGAACCGCAGCGTTTCCCGCCCGCGCTCGGCCATCACCTCGATCGGCAGGCAGCCATCGAAATATGGCGTGGACGCTTCCCACTCCTTGAACGAGGTCTTCTCGGCCGCCAGCAGGGCCTCGACGAAGGCTTCGTACTGCGGCCGCGACATCGGGCAGTTGATGTAGTCGGCTCCGGTGCCGCCCGGCCCCGCCTTGTCGTAGCGCGACTGGCGCCAGGTGATGGCGCGATCGATCGTGTCGGCGTGCACGATCGGTGCGATCGCATCGAAGAAGGCAAGTTCCTTCTCGCCCGTGAGTTCCTGGATGGCAGCCGCCAGCGCCGGCGAGGTCAGGGGCCCCGTAGCGATGATGACGCTTTCCCACTCCGGCCCCGGCAGATCGGCGATCTCGCCGCGCTCAATGGCGATCAACGGGTGTGCACTAAGCTGGCGCGTAACCTTTTGAGAGAAGTGATCGCGATCCACGGCCAGCGCGCCGCCTGCCGGCAGCTTGTGCGCATCCCCTGCGGCCATGATGAGCGATCCGGCACGCCGCATCTCCT
>DATFCC010000271.1:0-6077 GCA_035253505.1 Hyphomicrobiaceae bacterium | reverse complement strand
GCCATCAGCTATCCGATCGCCATTCCGCGCGAGGAAAGCCGCTGGGCGGGCGTGACCAGCGTGACCGACAAGCGCGTCAATCCGTCCTGGACGCCGACGCCGACGATGATGAAGGAGAACCCGCGCCTCCCGCGCTGGGTGCCGGGCGGCCATCCCATGAACCCGCTCGGTGTGCGGGCTCTGTATCTGGGCTCCAGCACCTACCGCATCCACGGCACCGACGCGCCCTGGACCATCGGCAGCGCCGTGTCCAAGGGCTGCATCCGCATGTACAACCAGGACGTGGAAGACCTTTACCCACGGGCGTCCGTGGGCGCCAAGGTGACCGTGACCTGGTCGCGCTTCGATCCCGGCGCTGCCACCAGCGGCAACGAGAGCGGCGGCAGCAGCGGCGGGTTCTTCAGCCTGTTCGGCGGCGATGACTCCCAGCCGCAGGAGAAGCCGAGACCGCGGCCCGTGCGCGCCAGGAGCGCCGCCACGTACTGACGCTGTGCAGCCTGCCGGCATCGAGGCGGCCGGCTCTGCCGGCGCGCCGCGAGCGCGCCGCCAGGCGGAGTGAGCTCGGGCCTAGCCCTGGCGCGTGCGACGGCCAGCGTGCCGACAGTTATGACGGAGACGGAAGCATCCATGCGCTTTCTGGAGCCATACGCACCGCAGCTACTCAGCCTCCTGCGCATCATGTCGGGATTGCTGGTGCTGCAGCACGGCACGACGAAGTATCTGAGCCTGCCCGTCTCTCCCATGAGCAACGCCTCGCCCATGACGATGAGCGGGGCTGCCGGGATCATCGAGCTCATCGGCGGTGTTCTCGTCGTCATCGGGCTCTTCACGCGGCCGGCCGCCTTCATCCTGTCCGGCATGACGGCGGTCGCATATTTCTACGCGCACGCGCCGCGCGGCTTCTTTCCCATTCTCAACGGCGGCGAGCTGGCGGCTCTCTACAGCTTCGTGTTCTTGTATCTCGCGGCGGCCGGCGGCGGGCCGTGGAGCGTGGACCGGATCGTGCGCAAGGAAAGCTGACCGCCGGCGGCGGGCCGATCAGGCGGGAGAGGCGAGGCAGCTCTTGAGGTCGCCTGCGAGCTGCCGCATGAGCGCGAAATAGAGGCCTGGCCCGGGCTCGAGGCGTCCGCCCTCTGGATCGAGCGTGCCCGAGCGCGCACGCGTTCCCTCGATCAGGTTGTCGACGAGGCGGCGGTCGAACTGCGGCTCGGCGAAGACGCAGACGGCGCCGAGCTCGGCAATCTTGCGTCGCAGCTCGGTCAGGCGTTTGCCGCTCGCGGGAATCTCCGGGCTGACCGAGATCGACCCCACCACGTTGAGCCCGTAGCGGCGCTCCAGATACTGGGTCGCATCATGGAAGATGATGTAAGGCCGGCCGGCGATGGGCTTGAGCTCATGATCGAGCTCCGCCCCCAGCGCCTCGAGCCTGGAGCGCAGCATCGCGGCGTTGGCGGCGAAGCTCGCGCCATGGTCGGGATATCGGCTGCTCAGGGCCTCGGCGATCCGGTCGACCATGATGATGGCGTTGTCGGGATCGAGCCAGGCGTGGCCGTCGATGGCGTCGCCCGGGCCTGCGCGGTGCGTGTGCCGATGGCCATGCCCGGCCCGGTCGTGGACGTGGCGCTCGAAGGCCGGCAGCAGGTCGCGACGCTTGAGCAGCTTCAGGCGGGGCGCCTCCTGCAGGGTGACCACCATGACCGTCGGCGGCAGCGAGCGCAGGATCCTGACCGTGAAGGGCTCGACCGTGTCCGACATGCGCACGAAGACGTCGGCGGCGTTGAGCGCCCGGGCCTCGGACGGCCGCAGCGCATAGGTGTGGGGGGAAGCGAGGCCATTCACCAGGAGCGTCGGCGAACCGACACCGGCCATGATCTGCGCCACCAGCGCGTGCACCGGCTTGATGGTGACCACCACCCTGGGCTCGGCGACGGCCGGCGCTGTCCAGAGGCCCAGCAGGAGCAACCCCAACCCGAGACGCCCTCGACCGCGCCGCATGCGCCTTTTCCTGTGATGTGCCCCCTGCGAGCAGCAACGTTATATTATATCGTTGGCCAGGCAAAGCCCAGGTTGACGGCCGGATTTGGAGACGTGCGCAGGCACGGGTGTGCCAATTCGAGACGCTGTTTACGAGCTTCTTAGCGGTTGCTTCTCGCAGCACCGCGGGTGCTGCAGGCTCCACCAGCCACCGACATGAGCGCCTTGCCGCATCATGCGGGTGTTGGAGAAAGCCCGATGCGCCTGCTCCTGTCTCTGTTCGCCTTGGGCGCGGTCTTGCTCCTCGCCGACCATGATGTCCGACGCCCCGCCGCTGCGGCTCAACGGGCACCGGCAACGGAATTGCTCATCTTCGAGCATCCGCAATGCACCTACTGCCAGGTGTTCCGCGAGCACGTGCTGCCCAAGTATCACATTGCCGCCCGCATCTCGGCGCCGCCGCTGCGGTTCGTCGACGTCGCCAAGGACGATACGGACAGCCTCGGCTTGAGCGGGCGGATCGCCACGGTTCCCACCGCGGTCGTGATGCGCGGCGGACGCGAGGTCGGCCGCATTGAGGGCTACTGGAGCTCCGCCAACTTCTTCCGCATGCTCGCCCATATCCTGGATGAAGCGGGCTAGCGCGCTCACTTGCCAGCCTGGGCCGCCGTGACGGTGTGAGGCTTTTTCGCACGCAGCCTCGGCTATTGCCGCAGTTCACCGGTTCCTGTTTGATGCGGCCCGGGCAGGGGCAGTGCGTCTCGTGGGGGTCGGCATGGATCGGCGCAACTTTCTCAAGACAACAGGCGCGGTGGCCGTGGCGGCAAGTGCGGCGACGGCCCCGGCATCAGCCGCCGAGGAAGAAGCACCCGACCGCCACCTGCCAGCACCGGCCATCCTGTCGGGGACCCGCGTGCTCGCTTTGAGCTCGCAGTGGGTGCAGCACGCAGGCTGCGGCCCCGAACGGCTGGCGCGGCGGATCGAGGCGGCAACCGGCGGGCGCTACCGGTTCGCGATCGGCCATGAGATGGGCGATGCCGAGGTGACCTACGGCAGCGCGGGACGCCACATCGCACGCCACCCGGCCTTCGCCTTCTTTGCGGGGCTGCCGTTCGCCCAGGGGCTCGGGGCCGCCGATCAGGCGGCCTGGCTGTCGGTCGGCGGCGGCGGGATGCTGTGGGACGAGCTCGCCGCGGGTTTCGCGTTCAAGCCCCTGCTGGCGGGACAGGCAGGATCGGGTCCCGGGGTATGGGCCTCGGCACGTCTGGAAAGTCCCGACGACTTCGCACGGGCGACTTTGCACGTGGACGGCCTCGCTGCCGACGTCGTGCAGGCGCTCGGCGCTGCTTCCGTGCGGCTGCCCGCGGACGAGCTTGGGCAGGCGTTGGCCGGCGGGCGCATCCAGGCGGCGGAGTGGCTGGGCCCCTACCCGGCCGAAGGGGCGGCCTCGCCTGGCCCCTTGTCGCAGCGCGTCTACGAGCCGGCGTTTCACCGCGGCGGCATGGCCCTCACGCTTGACGTGCGCAAGGACGTCTGGCTGACGCTGGGCGATGGCGATCGCCTCCTGTTCGAGGCGTGCGCCGCACAGGAGCACCAGCTTTCGCTGGCCGAGATGCGCGCCCATGCGGCGCTGGCGCGCCAGCTCCAAGCACCGGCGAAGTGGCCGGTGCGCCTGGCCTGGAGCGAGGCCGTCGAGGAGGCACTCGACGAGGCCATGGCCGACATCTTGGCGCGCGTGGCAGCGACGGACGCCGCCGCCCGTCGAATCCACGACAGCTATCAGGCCTTCCGGCATCTGCTGGGAGAAGACCTGATCGCCTGACGCGGCGAACGGCGGCGCCAATCACCGGTGCGCTGCCAGCGGTCCCCGCACGCCTGTGCTGCCATGGGCGGTTGCCTGCTCGGTTGCTCCTGTCCGGGTTGGGTGCTTCAGTAGTGCGCCACGCTGGCAATGGCACCGCTCCGGCAGGGAAGGGAACGCACCATGGATCTTGGCCTCGAGGGCAGAAGCGTCCTCATCACCGGCGGGTCGAAGGGGATCGGCCTGGCTGTGGCCCACGCCTTCGCCGCGGAGGGCGCCAGCATCGTCATCGCCTCGCGCGACAAGGCGGTGCTCGAGAATGCGGCGAGCGAGGTTCGGCGCAAGCACAACGCCAAGGTGACTGCGCACGCGGCCGATCTGTCGGATGCCGAGCAGCGCCGGCGCATGCACCAGGCGTTTCCCGAGATCGACATTCTCGTCAACAACGCCGGCGCCATTCCGGGCGGCGGCATCGCCGACATCAGCCTGGAGCGCTGGACGGAGGCGTGGCAGCTCAAGGTGTTCGGCTACATCCACCTGTGCCAGCTCTACGTCGCCAACATGAAGGCGCGCAAAGCCGGAACGATCGTCAACATCATCGGCATGGGCGGGCGGGCGGTGCGGCCCGATTACATCTGCGGCGCGGCCGGCAACGCAGCCCTGATCGGCTTCACCAATGCGCTGGGCGCGGAGACGCCGGCCTACAACGTGCGCGTATTTGGCATCAATCCGGCGGCCACGATGACGGACCGTATCGTCACGCTCTCCAAGGCGCGGGCCAAGGCGCGCTTCGGTGACGAAGGCCGGTGGGAGGAGATGCTCAACGCCTCCAAGCTGCCGTTCGGTCGCATCAAGACGGCCGAGGAGGTGGCTGCGCTGGCAACCATGCTCTCATCCTCGCAGGTGCACTACCTGTCGGGCTTCGTCGTCGACATGGATGGCGGCGGCCAGTGGCGAAATCCCGCGGCGTAGTCTGAGCGCCGGGTCGATCCGCCCGCAAAGGGCCGGACAGGGGCACCATGGCTTTCGAGTTCGGCCTCTTCCACGAGTTCCAGCGCCGCGCCGGCCAGGACGACGCCGAGGCATTCGCGCAGTCGTTCGCGCAGGTGGATGCGGCCGAGCGCTGGGGCCTGGACGTGCTCTGGCTGGCGGAGCTGCATTTCGTTCCCGACCGCTCGGTCGCCTCCGCGCCGCTGGTGCTGGCGAGCGCGATCGCTGCACGCACGCGCCGCATGAAGATCGGCATCGCCGTGCAGGTGCTGCCGCTGTGCCATCCGCTGCGGCTGGCCGAGGAGGTGGCCACCCTAGACCACATGAGCCAGGGGCGGCTGATCTTCGGCGTGGGCCGCAGCGGCTTCCCGCGCACGTACGAAGCCTACGGCGTGCCGTACGAGGAGAGTCGCGAGCGGTTCGCCGAGGTGCTGGAGATCCTGAGAGGCTCGTGGAGCGAGGAGCGCTACTCCTTCGACGGCGACTTCTACAAGGTGCGCAAGGTGACGGTGATTCCCCGGCCTTTCCAGCGACCCTATCCGGAGCTGCGGGTGGCGGCGACGAGCGCCGACACTTATCCCGCGATCGGCGCTATGGGCCTGCCGATCTTCGTCGCCGTGCGCCTCGGCACCATCGAGGAGCTGGGCCCCAACATCGCTGCGTACCGGCAGGCCTATCGCGCCGCCGGCCATGCGGGCGAGGGGCGCGTGTACCTGCGCGTGCCGATCTTCGTGGGCGATACCGAGGCGTCGGCGCGGGCCGACCCGGAGCAGTCGATCATGCAGTTCTATCGCACGCTGGGGGCGCTGCTGGAGGATTCGGCCTCGCGCGCCGGCGCGCGAGCGAGCGAGCAGCGCGCGGAACGCGGGCAGGCCCTGCAGACCATCTCCTACGACGATGCGCTGCGCGACAAGGTGATCGTGGGAACGCCGGATGCGGTCACGGCGCGGCTGCAGGACCTGGTGCGCAAGCTCGGCCTCAACGGAGTGCTGGCCGAGCTGAACTGCGGCGGCGCGATCCCCGATGCCAAGGTGATGCGCTCGCTGCAGCTCATGTGCGAGGCGGTTGCCCCGCGGTTCCGGTAGCTGACGCGGCGATGCGACCGTGGCGGGCCTGGCGGCCCAGCGGTCGAGCTGAGGCAACACCTTGTCGGCCGATTCCGAGTTGATGCTGAGCACCATGCGCTCGCAGCCGGCGTCGCGGTAGGCGGGCCACTTCTCGGGCTCGTGCTCGACGCCCCACGCGGTGATGGGAAGGCTGCGGCCGGCCGCCTTTTCCATCTGGCGGAACTCCGGCAGACGGTCGAGCAGGT
>DATFCC010000270.1:0-3225 GCA_035253505.1 Hyphomicrobiaceae bacterium | reverse complement strand
GCCGCAGCCGCCGGGCACCTACCGCTACGGCCATCGTCGTCACGCCCACCGCCGCTCGCCGATTTCGATCGCCGGAAGGCGCGCCGGATCTCCGCCGGCAAGGCCGAGGTTGAGGCGCGCGTCGATCTGCACGGCCTGCGCCAGCGCGATGCGCATGCGCGGCTGCGCGCGTTCCTGTTCGACGCCCATGCCCGCGGCCTCAAGACCGTGCTCGTCATCACCGGCAAGGGCGGCAGTGAGCGCGCACGCGATGCTCCGGCGGCGGACGATCAGCCGCGCGGTGTGCTCCGCCGCAACGTTCCGCACTGGCTGCGGGAGGCCGACCTGCAGAGCATCGTGGTCAGCTTCACCGAGGCGGGGGCGCGCCATGGCGGCAGCGGCGCGCTCTACGTGCGGCTGCGGCGCAGGGGACGCGTGGATTAGGCTCGCCGCCTCGCGCCTCGATCTAGGTGTCTTTCGCACGGCCGAGCTTGCGGCCGACCCTTGGCTGTAGGCCCGGCGGCCCGCCCTCGCTCAACGGCCGTGGGGCGAACCGGCCGAGGCACCGCACGCGGTCATACATGACGATGGCACCGGCCATGGCCAGGTTGACGCAGAAGCTGGAGGGAATGCGCACGACATGGTCGCAGCGCGCCAGCAGGCCCGGCGACAGCTCGCCCTGCTCCGGGCCCAGCACGTAGGCGGCGCGCATGGGATGGCGGAAGCTCGGCAGGTCGATGGCTTCGTCAAGCAGCTCGACGCCCACCAGCCGGCAGCCCTGCGGCAGGGCCATCGCCTCCGGCGTGGCCCAGTCGTAGTGCGGCAGATGCTGGCTGCCCTTGGAAGTGTCCGCGCGCGCTTCCAGGGCCTGGTAGGCGGCGCCAATGGTAAAGGTGAAGCTTGCGCCAAATCCGTGGGCTGAGCGCATCAGGTTGCCGAGGTTCAGCGCCTTGGAGATGCGCTCCGCGCCAATGGCGAAGTAGCCACGTGGGAGGCCTGCGTGCAGAGCGGGCGCGTGCGGGGTATCGTGGCTCATGCTCAAGCCTCCTAAGGCCGAAGCTCGCCCGCGGCAATAAGCATAGGCGCATGTATGATTGCTCATGGGCCGGGCGATCGGCTATGAGCCCCCTTATCCGTCCAGGCGGGGCGGACCCCATGGCTCCAGGAGACATGCCACGATGAGAATTCGCACGCTGCTTGGTGTTGCTGCCGTCCTCGCGACGGCAGTGTCCGGCGCGCAGGCGCAACAGGCCCGGCAGTTGTCCATCGCCACCGGCGGCACCGGCGGCATCTACTATCCCCTGGCCGGCGGCTTCGGCACGATCCTCGCCAAGGAGCTGCCCGGCATCACCGCCACTGCGGAGGTCACCGGCGGCTCGCTCGACAACATGAAACTCGTGGGCTCGGGCAATGCCGACATCGCCTTCACCCAGGTCGACACGGCCGTCGATGCCGTCAACGGGCGCGACAAGTTCCCCAAGAAGCTGCCGATCCGCGCGCTGGCGGTGATGTACTCCAACCTCATGCAGGTGGTGACGCTCGAAGGCAACGGCATCACCAAGTTCTCCGACCTCAAGGGCAAGCGGCTGTCCACCGGTGCGCCCGGCAGCGGCACCGAGATCTTCGCCTTCCGCGTGATCGAGGGCATGGGCCTCGACAAGGACAAGGACATGTCGCGCGAGCGCCTGAGCGCGGCGGAATCGGCCAATGCGCTCAAAGACAAGAAGATCGACGCCTTCATGTTCGTGGCCGGCGTGCCGACCGCGGCCATCACCGACGTCGCCGCCACGCCCGGTGTCAAGATGCTGCTCGTGGATCATGCCGATGCGGTGCCAAAGATGGTGCAGAAGTACGGCGCGGCCTACGCGCCGGCCGTGATCCCCAAGGGCTCCTATCCCAACCAGGACAAGGAGAGCCATGTCGCCGCCGTGTGGAACATCATGGCCGTGCGCGAGGACTTCCCCGAGGACCTCGCCTACAAGCTGACGCAGATCATGCTCGAGAAGCGCGAGGACCTGGGCAAGGTCCACAAGGAGGCGCTCAACATCAAGGTCGAGAACCAGAAGTCGCAGAACGCCGGCATCCCCTGGCACCCGGCCGCGCTCAAGTATTTCGCCGACAAGGGCATCAAGGTCGAATAGCGCGCGCGAGCCCATCCGCGCGGCGGGAGGAGAACGGCGAGTGGCGGATCCGGTCAAGCGGGAGGCGACCTTCGAGGAGGTCGCCGCCGGCGGCGAGCTTGCCGAGGACAAGCGCAGGCGCGTCCAGGAGCTGATCGAGGAGGAGGAAGGCGCCACCAACCGCCTCGGGGGCTGGCTCGGCAAGGCGGTGGTGGCCTTTGCCGTCGGCGTGTCCGTGCTCCACCTCTATGCGGCGGCGGCCGGCTCGCCCCCGTTCTGGAACACGCCGATCATCCCCACCTACACGCTGCGGCCGCTGCACGTGGGGCTCGTGCTCGCGCTCATCTTCGTGCTGTTCCCGATGCTCGGCCGGTTGCGCAATCGCGTGACGCCGGTCGACTGGCTGTGCTCCGCCGCCAGCCTCGGCATCATCGGCTACATCCTCTACCAGGGGCCCGAGTTCGGCGACCGTGCCATCGATCCCGAGCCGCTCGACTTCTACGTCGGCGTGGTGCTGATCCTGCTGCTGCTGGAGGCGACCCGGCGGTCGACCGGCTGGATCATGCCGGTGGTATCCTTGATCTTCATCGCCTACGCGCTGCTGGGCAAATACCTGCCGCCGCCCTGGACGCATCGCGGCTACTCCATCGAGCGCCTCGTCGGCCATCTCTACATGACGCTCGAGGGCATCTTCGGCACCACGGTTGAGGTGTCGTCGAGCCTGATCATCCTGTTCACGATCTTCGGCGCCATCCTGCAGTATTCGGGCGCCGGCAAGTTCTTCATCGACTTCTCGTTCGCGGCGATGGGCGGCAAGCGCAACGCGGCGGGACGAGCCGTGGTGCTGTCGTCGTTCCTGCTCGGCGGGCCGTCGGGCTCGGGGGTCGCCACCACCGTCACCATCGGCACGGTCGCCTACCCGCTGCTGGAGAAGGCCGGCTACGAGAAGAATGCGGCGGGCGGCCTGCTGGCGGCGGGCGGCCTCGGCGCCATCATCTCGCCGCCCGTGCTGGGCGCCGCCGCCTTCCTGATCGCCGAATTCCTGAAGATCTCGTACTTCGACGTGATCGTCATGGCGACGATCCCCACCCTCCTTTTCTACTTCTCCATTCTCGTCATGGTGGAG
>DATFCC010000269.1:0-7310 GCA_035253505.1 Hyphomicrobiaceae bacterium | reverse complement strand
TGGAACGCGCAGCCGACCCGGCAGGTGATCTTCGACAACTGCAAGGTGCCCGCCTCCAGCCGCATCGGCGAGGAAGGCCAGGGGTTCAAGTTCGCCATGAGCGGCCTCGATGGCGGCCGCATCAATATCGGCGCCTGCTCGCTGGGAGCAGCGTGGGCGGCGCTCGACAAAGCGCGGCAGTACGCGCTGGAGCGCAAGGCGTTCGGCCGGCCCATCGCCGACTTCCAGACGCTGCAATTCAAGCTGGCGGATATGGCAACCGAGCTCGAGGCCGCCCGCCTCATGATCTACCGCGCGGCCGATGCCAGCGACCGGGCCGACCCGCAAGCCTCCATGTATTCAGCCATGGGCAAGCGGCTCGCCACCGATCTCGGTTTCAAGATCGTCAACGACGCGCTGCAGGTGCACGGGGGGTATGGCTACCTGAAGGACTACGGGCTGGAGAAGCTCGTGCGCGACCTTCGTGTGCACCAGATTTTGGAAGGCACCAACGAGATCATGCGCGTCGTCATCTCGCGCAAGGTGCTGGGCGGCAATCGCGGCTGAGCGACGGCCCAGGCACAGCCCCAGCCCTCACATCCGTACGCGTCACCCGCAGGCGGCAGCCGGCCATCCATCCATGTCGAACGACAATTCTTCGCGCCGCAATCGGCAGGCCCTGGTGCTGGGCCTGCTCGGCGTCGTCATGTTCGGCCTGACCCTGCCCGCGACGCGACTTGCTGTTGCCGATCTCGACCCGCTGTTCGTGACCGCCGGGCGGTCCCTGGTGGCCGCGGTGCTGGCCTCGCTTGGGCTGCTGTGGGTGCGGCCGCCGGTGCCGCAGCGGCGCGAATGGCCTCGACTTGCCGCGTTCGCAGCGTTCTCGATCATCGGCTTCCCCCTGCTGATGGCGATCGCGATGCAGCATGCGCCGGCGGCGCACGGCGCGGTGGTGCTCGCGGTGTTGCCGCTACTGACCGCCATGGGTGGGGCGCTGGTGGCGGGCGAACGGCCTTCGCCGGGGTTCTGGGCTTGCGGTGTGGCGGGCACTCTGAGCGTGCTCGCCTACTCGCTTCTCACGGGCGGCACCGGCGGCGACCTGCAGTGGGCGGACCTGCTGCTGGCAGCATCGGCGGTGTCGGCGGCCATG
Source organism: Hyphomicrobiaceae bacterium (assembly GCA_035253505.1). Classification (GTDB taxonomy): domain Bacteria; phylum Pseudomonadota; class Alphaproteobacteria; order Rhizobiales; family Hyphomicrobiaceae; genus AWTP1-13. The sequence goes on along the minus strand of DATFCC010000269.1, from coordinate 6,181 downwards.
GCCTATGCGCTGGGGGGAGAGATGGCGCAGCGTATCGGCGGTTGGGCGGTGATTTCCTGGGCGCTCGTGTTCTCCGCGCCCGTCATGCTGGTGCTGGTGCTGCTGTCAGGGCCGATCAACTGGGCTGCCGGCGCCTCAGCCTGGGCCGGCTTCTTGTACGTCTCCGTCTTCAGCATGTTCCTGGCCTTTGTCGCCTGGAACAGGGGGCTGGCGCTCGGCGGAATTGCCCGGGTCGGGCAGATCCAGCTCCTGCAGCCGTTCGTCGCGCTCGCCGCTTCCGCAGCCCTCCTCGGCGAGGACGTGGGCTGGCTCGAGATCGGCTTCGCCGCGCTGGTCGTGTGCCTCGTCGCGCTCGGCTGGCGCATGCGCGTGGTGCGGCGCGGATGAAGCCGGCAGCTTGAGCCGGCTTCATCGGGATGACGCTTGTTGCGGTGCATGCACGCGCCGTGGCGTCATCCTCGCGTCGACTGCCGCGCATGCGCCGCAGTTTGGTGTCAAGGCTGCGGCTTCCCGATGCCCAAGGAGGCGGTGCGATGGCAAAGCGTTCGTGCGCGGCGGCTGCGGGGCTGCTGGGGCTCCTCCTCGCGTGCGGCCCGGCAACGGCGCAGTCCGCGGAAGAGGCGTTCGGCGTCTGGCTCAACCCGGAGAACGGCTCCAATATCGAGCTCTACAAGTGCGGCGGCGGCCTATGCGCCAAGCTCACCAAGATCACCGACGGCCAGAAGACCGACGACAAGAACCCCGACCCAGCCAAGCGCAGCCAGCCGATCATCGGCCTGGTGATCATGGAAAATGCGCAGAAGAACCGGGCCGATCGCTGGGCGGGCACGCTCTATAATCGCGAGAACGGCAAGAGCTACTCGGGGACCATTACCGTCAAGAGCCGGGACGCGCTGGAATTGGCGGGTTGCGTCATGGCCGTGCTGTGCCGCACCGTCACCTGGACGCGCCTCAAATAGCCGGCCTGGCGCCGGATCGTGGCGCGGCGCATGTCGGCCCATCATCCATCGCATGGGCGCAATTTTGTTGCGCCTGCTCAGTCCCGCCGGTTTGCGTCCGCACACATTCCCGGGTTGCGTATTCCGTTTGAGCCCTCAGATTGCAGAGCCTCGGCCGGGAGCCCATCTTCAGGGAAAGCTTAGGGGCCCGAGCCGTGCGGTGGCGGGTTTGCGAACCCCCCCAGACTCTGGCACACCTGAGCTAGGTTGCAGATGGCCGCCGCCGCTGCGGCAGCGCGCCGTCCCGAGGAGCCGCCCGGAGCCCGAGCCCATGCCCAAGCACGCCGTCAGCCTTGACGACAAATACGCTCTCGACGAGACGCGGCAGCTCCTGACGGGCACCCAGGCGATCGTCCGGCTGATGCTTACCCAGCGCGCCCGGGACCTGAAGGCGGGCCTGAACACGGCCGGATACGTCACCGGCTATAGAGGGTCGCCGATCGCCTCCCTGGAGGCGGCCATGCTGCGCGCCAGGGGCATCCTGGAACCCAACCACATCAAGTTCATGGCGGGCCTCAACGAGGACCTGGCGGCCACCGCACTGTGGGGCTCGCAGCAGGCGGAGCTCAGGGGTGAGGGCAAGTACGACGGCGTGTTCGGGGTGTGGTACGGCAAGGGTCCCGGCCTCGACCGCACCGGCGACGTCTTTCGCCACGCCAATCATGCCGGCACGTCCAAGCATGGCGGCGTCCTGGCCCTGATGGGCGACGACCACACCTGTGAAAGCTCCACCAGCGCGCATCAGTCGGAGTTCGCCTTCGTCGACTACATGATCCCGGTGCTGAACCCGGCCGGCGTGCAGGAGATCCTCGACTACGGCGTGCTCGGCTTTGCGCTCTCCCGCTTCGCCGGCGTGTGGGTCGGCATCAAGTGCGTAAAGGACAACATCGAGGCCACCGCCACGGTGGACGGCCGCATCGACCGGATCGAGGTGAAGATCCCGGACGACTTCGTCATGCCGCCCGACGGCCTCAACATCCGTCTCGGCGACCAGGCCCTGGCCAAGGAAGCGCGCTTGCACGATTTCAAGCGCGCCGCCATCCTCGCCTTCGCCCGCGCCAACAAGCTGGACCGGATCATCACCAGTGGCGGGGCCAATCCCAAGATCGGCATCATCACCACGGGGAAGAGCTACCTCGACGTGCGCGCGGCGATGGACGAGCTCGGCATCGACGAGGTGAAGGCCAACGAGCTCGGGCTGCGGCTCTACAAGGTCGGCATGACCTGGCCGCTCGAGCCGCAGGGCGTGCTCAAGTTCGCGCAGGGGCTCGACCTCATCCTCGTGGTGGAGGAGAAGCGCTCGCTGATCGAGACCCAGGTCAAGGAGCAGCTCTACGACCTGCCCGACCGCCCGCGCGTGCTCGGCAAGAAGGACGAGAGCGAGCACTGGCTGTTCCCGGCCAAGTACGCGCTCGATCCCAGCGACATCGCCATCAAGATCGGCGAGCGCCTGCTCCGCTATCGGAGCGGCGAGGACATCAAGGACCGCATCGCCGAGCTGAAGCGCATCAAGGGAAACCAGCCGCTTGCGGCCGAGGCGGCGGTGCGCATCCCCTACTTCTGCCCGGGCTGCCCGCACAACTCCTCCACCGTCGTACCCGAGGGCTCGCGCGCCTACGCCGGGATCGGCTGCCACTACATGGCGCACTGGATGGACCGCAATACCGAAGGGTTCACCCAGATGGGCGGCGAGGGCACCAACTGGATCGGCGAGGCGCCCTTCTCCAAGACCCCGCACGTCTTTCAGAATCTCGGCGACGGCACCTACATCCATTCCGGCAGCCTGGCGATCCGCGCCGCCCGCGCCGCCGGCGTCAATATGACCTTCAAGATTCTCTACAACGACGCCGTCGCCATGACCGGCGGCCAGACGCTCGACGGCGGTATGACGGTCGGCATGATCGTCAGGCAGGTCCAGGCCGAGGGTATCGAGAAAATCGTGGTCGTCACCGACGAGCCCCACAAGTACCCGAGCGGCTTCATTCCGGCGGGGGTGCCGGTGCATCACCGCGGCGAGTTGCAGAGCCTGCAACGGCAGCTGCGCGAGGTCCCCGGCGTCTCGGTGATCGTCTACGACCAGACCTGCGCCGCCGAGAAGCGCCGACGCCGCAAGCGCGGGCTGTTTCCCGACCCCGACAAGCGTGTGTTCATCAATCCGGCCGTGTGCGAGGGCTGCGGCGACTGCGGCGTGAAGTCGAACTGCGTCGCCGTGATCCCGCTCGAGACCGAGCTCGGCACCAAGCGCGCCATCGATCAGTCGGCCTGCAACAAGGACTTCTCCTGCCTCAACGGCTTCTGCCCAAGCTTCGTCACCGTCCATGGCGCCAAGGTGCGCAAATCGCGCAAGACGGTCGGCGACAGCGGCATCGCCAGCATGCTTGCAAGCCTGCCCGAGCCCGCCCTGCCCAAGCTCGAGACGCCCTATACGATGCTCGTCACCGGCGTCGGTGGCACCGGGGTGGTCACGCTGTCTGCCGTGCTGGGTCAGGCGGCTCACCTTGAAGGCAAGGGCTTCGGCTCAATCGATATGACGGGGCTCGCGCAAAAGGGCGGCGCAGTTGCCTGCCACATGCGCGTTGCCCGCTCCGCCGACCAGATACACGCCATCCGTGCGGGCGTGGCGGGCGCCGATCTGGTGATCGGATGCGACCTGGTGGTGACCGCGTCCAACAAAGTGCTCGAGACCATCAAGCCGGACCACACCGTCGTGGTCTACTCGAGCTACGAGATGGCGACCGCCGATTTCACGCGCAACGCCAACCTGCGGGTGCCAGGGACCGCCCTGCGGCACGCGATCGAGGAGCGCGCAGGCAAGGCCCCCGTGTATGCCTTCGATGCCCATGCCGCTGCCGTGAAGCTGTTCGGCGACTCCATTGCCGCCAACATGTTCATGCTGGGCTATGCCTACCAGCTCGGCCACGTGCCGATCGGGTCGGAGGCCATCGAGCAGGCAATCGAGCTCAACGGCGCAGCGGTGGAGATGAGCCGCAACGCCTTTCGCTTCGGCCGGCTTGCCGCCAAGGATGCCGGCGTCCTGGCCCGCGTCATGGGCCAGAACACGACGGAAGTCCCCAAGCCGCAGACGCTTGACGGCCTGGTTGCCTACCGCGCCGAGCGGCTCGCCGAGTACCAGGACAAGGCGCTGGCGGATCGCTACCGGGCGCGGGTCGCCCAGATCGCCGAGGCCGAGCGCAAGCTGGCGCCCGGCCGCAGCGGGCTGGCCGAGGCCGCGGCGCGCGCCTACTTCAAGCTGCTGGCCTACAAGGACGAGTACGAGGTCGCACGGCTCTACGCGAGCCCCGCATTCGAGGCCGCCCTCTCGGAACAATTCGAATCCCGCCGCAAGCTCGAGTTCCACCTCGCCCCACCGCTCTTGGCGCGCCGCGACAAGGCCACCGGCGAGCCGCGCAAGATGCGTTTCGGTGCCTGGATGCTGCCCGTCTTCCGCCTGCTCGCCAAAGGCAAGGGTCTGCGCGGCACGCGCTGGGACGTGTTCGGCTACACGGCCGAGCGCAAGCTCGAGCGGCAGATGATCGCCGACTATGAGAAGCTGCTCGACGAGATCGTCCAGCGTCTCTCGCCCATGACTCATGCCAAGGCGGTCGCACTTGCTTCCGCGGCCATGGAGGTCAAGGGCTTCGGCCACATCAAGGAGCGCAACTACAAGATCGCCAAGACTCGCGAGGCCGCCCTTCTGAACGACTTGCGCAATCCATCGCCGACCGCGCTCAAGGCTGCCGAGTAGCGGCAGGCCGCCAAGCGTGCGCAAGGAGGCTTGTGCGCAGGCTGCGGTACGGGCGCGGCGACTGCCGGCGGTCTGCGCCAGTTGGACGGGTGGCCCGTGTTCGTCTATGTTGCGGGCGCTCAATCGGAACCGACGTCGACAGTGGAAGGGACGAGCTGAGGCGCGAGCGCGGTGACGCCGCGCCGGCCGCGCCCTGGGGGCGGGAAATCTTGCTGTGGCAGCCATGATCTCGGGTGTTGCACGCGCGTTCTCGGATGACATCGCCATCGACCTCGGCACGGCCAATACGCTCGTGCACGTGCTCGGCCGCGGCATCATCATCGACGAGCCGTCCGTGGTCGCCGTGCAGGTGCGCGGCGGGCAGCGCGTGGTACTGGCCGTCGGCCTGCGCGCCAAGGCCATGCAGGGCAAAACGCCGGAGCCCGTCGAGATCGTGCGGCCGATGCGCGACGGGGTGATCGCCGACTTCGTCGCCACCGAAGAGATGCTGCGCCAGTTCATCTCGCGTGCCAAGAGCATGCTGGGCTTCCGCCGGCCGCGCATCCTGATCTGCGTTCCTGCCGGCGCCACGCCGGTCGAGCGCCGCGCCGTCTTCGAGACCGCGGTCTCGGCCGGGGCACGGCGGGTCCAGCTCATCGAGGAGCCTGTTGCCGCTTCGCTGGGTGCCGGGTTGCCGATCGACGCCGGCGAGGCGTTCATGGTGGTCGATATCGGCGGCGGCACGACCGATGTCGCCGTCCTGGCCAGGGGCAATGTCGCGCAGGCACGCTCGCTGCGCGTGGCCGGCAACGCCATGGACGAGGCCATCATGCGCTACGTCCGCCGCCAGCATGGCCTCGTCATCGGAGAGACCAATGCCGAGCGCATCAAGATCGAGGCGGGCACGGCACTGGCCTCACCCAACGGGCGCCAGGTGGAGATCCACATCAAGGGGCGCGACATCAAGGAGGGCAGGCTCAAGACCGTGATTCTGGGCCCGCAAGACATGGCGGAGGCCTTGAGCGGCCCGGTCGGCGAAATCGCCGAGTTCATCCGGCGCGCACTGGAGGATCTGCCCCCGGCGACCGCCGAGGAGGTGATAGGGCGCGGCATCGTGCTGACGGGCGGAGGCGCGCTGCTCGATCGCATGGACCAGGCCCTCACGCAGCGGGTCGGGGTGAGCTGTGTCGTTCCGCAAAGCCCGATGCATTGCGTGATAAAGGGCACGGCCGTGGTGCTGGAGTCCCTGGCCGAGCGCCAGCACCTGCTGATAGGGCCGTGAGCCGCCGATCGCGGTGATGCGGCCTTACCTGGACAGGCGGTGGCGGCAATGTTACATGGTCGCGCCATCGGGGCCGGCGAAGGCCCCGATGACGCTTCGGCGGGCCGGCGAGCATCCGGCGGCCGGGCCTTGGGTGTATAGCTCAGTTGGTAGAGCAGCTGACTCTTAATCAGCGGG
>DATFCC010000268.1:0-3834 GCA_035253505.1 Hyphomicrobiaceae bacterium | reverse complement strand
GTCCGGCCGATTCCGGCCGGACGGAATATGCTCTAGGGGCGAAAATCACACCCCGGCTATGGATTCTCCTGGGGATTCTTCAGGATGCGATCGAGCTCGTCGCGCAGCTGGCCGACCGTGACGCTTTCGTTGGTGGCCAGGAGGTTCGCGACATGCCCGGGCAGCGGCTCCGAGCGCTCCGCCCGCTGCACCGCGCTTTCGCTCTCGGTATATTCCTGTGCTTCCATGCGCTGCAGCGCGTCGCGCAGATGATAGCCCTCGCGCCGGTTGGGCTGCCGCCGGGCGCGCTCCAGGCCCGCCAGGAAGCGTGTGATCCGTAGAGCGACGTTGCCCCGCCCCGGGGTGCTGGCATCGGAACTTTCGACCATGGGCATCAAGTCCTAATCCGCCGGGTGCGGGTTCGGCAAGGCAACAGGGGCTATGAAATTGCAGCTTGAAATCCGCACTGCGCGACTTGCGGTGGCGGTCCGGGTTGGCGATGCTGCATCTGACCTTTGTTGTTTGGGGGCCGTGCTGTCCGTGAAACGTCGAGCCTGTCTTGCCGCGGGCGCTTTGGTCGCGCCGGCGCTGCTGCTCGGCCCGGCGCGGGGACAGGGCCTGCCGCACGAGAGGGGTCTGCGCATCTTCGTCGGCTTCGAGCCCGGCGGCGGCGCCGACTCCGTGGCGCGCGCCATCGCCGTGCAGCTGCAGCGCCGGATCAGCCGCCGGGTGATCGTCGAGAACCGCACCGGCCAGCATGGTGCGATCCCGGGCGAGGTCGTGAAGAAGGCGCCGCCCGACGGCACCGAGCTTGCGCTGCTGTCGTCGACGACGCTGGTGTCGCGGCTCGCCACCAAGAACTTCCCGTTCGATCCCGTCCACGATCTCACGCCGATCACCAAGGTCGGCAACTTCTCGATCGCCTTCGCGGTGTCGCCGCTGGTGCCGGTCAATTCCTTCAAGGAGTACATCGACTGGGTGCACGACGGCGATGCGCAGCGCCATCGCATCGCCGTGTCGTCCAATACGACGTTCATCGAGGTGCTGAACGTGCTGCTGCGCCGCTCGGTCAGCGAGCAGCTCGAGCCGGTGCCCTATCGCGGCGTCGTCGCCGTCCTGGGCGACCTGCGCGACGGACGCATTCCCGCGACCGTCAACACGCTCACCTCGCTGTTGCCGCCGCATCGCGGCCGGCGATGCCGCATCCTGATGATCACCGGCAACCGGCGGCTCCAGGTCGCACCCGACATCCCGACCGCGGCGGAGCTCGGCTATCCGAGCCTCGATATGGAGGAATGGTTCGGCCTCTTCGGCCCGCCCGGCATGCCGAAGGAGATGGTCGACCAGCTGAACCGTCGCCTGCGCAGCGTGATCGACGACGATGAGGTGGTCGCGCTGATGCGGCCGCTCGGCCTCGAGATCGATACCGGCTCGCCGCAGGAGCTGGTCGCGCTGATCGCGGAGCATCGCCGCACCTGGCAGGGCCGCATGGCCGCCACCGGCGTCCAGGCGTCCAACTAGACTACCGTTTACTCGGCGGCCTGAACGCGCCTATCCGCACCCGGCGAGATGTTCTTCATCGTGCCGCCGTAGCGATCGGTGAAGGCCGAGGTATCGATCTCCTCGAGGTCGATCTCGCGGTTGAGCACTTGCTGCTTCCACTGCAGCAGCTTGGGATGCGCCTCCTGGAACTCGGGCATCACTTCCTTGGCGAACAGCTCGAGCGATTCGCAGATGTGCTCGTGCGTGTTGCGCCCGGCCTGGTTGAGCAGCACGACCTGGTCGATGTTCGATGACTGGAAGCGGCGGAGCTTGCGCCGGATCGTCTCCGGCGAGCCGATCAGGCCGCCGCGCAGCGCCGCCTGGTGCGCATCGGGATTGGCCTGCTTCCACTTCTGATACTCGTCCCACATGTTGACGGTGCCGGCGGGCGGACGGCGGCGGCCCGGCGCGGCTGCATAGAAGCGCAACGCGAACTGGAAGAAGGTGTCGCCGTCGGCGCGGGCGCGCGCCTCCTCGTCGGTCGGCGCGCACATGAAGAACGACACCAGCGCAAGGTTGGGGTTGCTGGTGTAGTCGGCGAGCTTCTTCTGCCGCTTCACGAAGGCGTTGTAGTAGGCGTGCACCCAGGCGTGTGCGGCGTCGGCCGAGACGAACTGGAAGCCGAGCGCGCCCATGCCCCATTCGCCGCACTTGGCCAGCGTCTCGAGCTGCGAGCAGGCGACCCACAAGGGCGGATGCGGCTTCTGCAGCGGTTTCGGCACGACCTGGCGCAAGGGCATGTTGAAGTACTTGCCCTGGTGCTCGCTCGGGCCGTCCTTGAACATCGGCATGACGGCGCGAACGGCCTCCTCGAAGATCTCGCGCTTGTTCTCCATCTCGACGCCGAACGGCTCGAGCTCGGTGATCGAGGCGCTCTCGCCCATGCCGAACTCGCAGCGGCCGTTCGACAGGAGGTCGAGCGTGGCGATCTTCTCGGCGACCCGCGCCGGATGGTTGGTGGTGAGCTGCATGATGCCGTGGCCGAGGCGGATCTGCCTGGTGCGCTGGCTGGCGGCGGCGAGGAAGGATTCGGGGACCGGCGAGTGCGAGTATTCCTCGAGGAAATGATGCTCGACCTGCCAGGCATGGTCGTAGCCCAGCCGGTCGGCGATTTCGATCTGCTCCAGCGCATTCTGGTACAGCCGGTGCTCGTCGCCGGGCGCCCACGGGCGCGGGAGCTGCAGCTCGTAGAAAATCCCGAACTTCATGGGCGATCCCTCTTTGTGCTCAGGCCTGCATCAGGATGGGCAGGGCCTGCTTGTACGCGACCTGGGCGCGTGCCTTGAGTTCCGGCAGCGTGCAGCTGCCGATCGGATGCTGGACCGTCAGGAACGGATAGTCGGGCAGGCCGAGCACCCGGGCGATGTTGCGGGCGGTGACCTCGAAGGGCGTGGTGCAGAGAACCACCGCGCGCTTGCCGAGCTGTTCGAAGGTGATGCCGTCGTGCAGACTGCACGTGGAGCAGGACCCTCAATCGCCCAGGCCGGTGATCAGGAAGTCGACCTCCTGGGCGACCTGGACCAGCGTGTTCGAGGGAGCGGGCGCGCTCGCATTCTTCTTCGAGGCCAGCGTGCGCACGGTGCAGCCATGGTGCTGCACGAACAGCGCCGCCACCTCGTTCAGCATCTCCTCGGCGTTGAGCTTGCCGTTCTCCAGGATGCCGATGCGCAGGCCGTCGATGCCGCCCAGCGCTGGCGCGCGCACCGCCTTGCGCTTGGGTGTTGTCGAAAGCGGCGAATAGAGCTGCATCAGGACCTCACTGATTTCTGGAAGATTGGGGCGCGCGAATCTCGCTGTGCTGCATGATCGAGCCGCGACCGCGGCTCCACGACGGAAGAAAGCACGAATGGCCGCCGGCGTCGCCGCCGCCCATGGTGATCAGGATATCGTCGGGCATCAGGCCGCGATGCACGAAGCCCGCCTCGGCCAGCGCATGGGCGCCGTTACCGTGTTGCGTGTCGTACTCGCGGTCGCGGTACTTGCCGACGCCCTTCATGCCCTCGACCGAGCGCTTGGCCTGGCTGAACAGGTAGGCCTGCGCCTGTTCGCGCGTCCAGCCGGCGCCGGCCACGATCTGCATGTGCTCGGGCGCCAGGATCACCACCGCCTGGCCGAGCGTGATGCAGCCATAGTTGGCCATCGCGTCGGCGACCGAGCCCAGCACCTGCTCCGGCGTGTTGCCGCCGTGGTTCTCGACGTTGCAGAAGCCGCCGCCGGCATAAACGGTGACGCTGGATGAGCCCTTGGGATAGCCCTGCGCGTCGCAGAGCAATGGCCAGGGATTGCCGCGCGCCCGCTCGGCAATGCAGAAGC
>DATFCC010000267.1:0-33853 GCA_035253505.1 Hyphomicrobiaceae bacterium | reverse complement strand
CGCCGAGGTTTCGGCGGGCGGCGGATCGATCGCGTGGGTCGACCGCGCTGGCGCGCTCCGCGTCGGGCCGAAGAGCGCCGGCGCCGAGCCTGGGCCCGTATGCTATGGCCGCGGCGGCACCGAGCCGACCGTCACCGACTGCAATCTCGTCCTCGGCTATCTGGACAAGGGTTCCCTGCTTGCCGGCGATCTGCCCATCGACCTCGCCGCCGCGCAGGCAGCAGTCGCCAAGCGGCTGGCCGAGCCTTTGGGCGTAGACGTGCGCACGGCGGCGGCCGCCGTCATCGATGTGGTCAACCACGCCATGGCCGAGGCGCTGAAGATCGTCTCCGTCCAGCGCGGTCACGACGCGCGCCAGTTCGTGCTCGCCGCGTTCGGCGGCGCGGGCCCGCTGCATGCGGCGGCGCTGGCGGCCGAGCTCGGTATCGCCGAGGTGCTTTGTCCGCCGATCCCCGGCGCCTTCTCGGCGCTCGGTCTCGTGGGCAGCGACTTGAAGCGCGACTACGTGCGCACCGTCTACACCACCACCGCGACCGCCGATCCGGCGGCACTGGAGGCCGCATTCGCCGCGCTCGAGGCACAGGGCCGGGCCATGCTCGACCGCGCCAACGTCGCGGCCGACCGGCGACGGTTCGAGCGCTCGTTCGATGCGCGCTACGAGCGCCAGTCCTACGAGCTGTCGGTGCCCGCTCCGCAGCGGCCGCTGGATGCGGCCGCGCTCCGGGCGATTGCCGAGGCCTTCCACGACCGGCATCGCGCCACCTATGGCCACGACAACCGGGCCGAGCCTGTGCAGCTCGTGAGTGCACGGCTCACGGCGGTGGGCGCCATCCCGACGCTGGTCATCCGCGATCGCTCCGCATCCGCCGGCAACGACGCCGGCAAGGGGAGCCGTCGCGTCTGGTTCCGCCAGGCCGGCGAGGTCGAGGCGCGGGTGTGGGATCGCGCGCGGATGCCGGCGGGACATGTCGTGGCGGGGCCTGCCGTGATTGAGTCCCTCGAATCGACCATCCTCCTGCCGCCGCAGTGGCAGGGCGCCATGGACGCCGACGGCTTCGTGCTCATGCGACGATCTCCCTCTCTCCATTCTTCCTCACAAGGGGGAGAGGGGACGCGGGCGCAAGATGTGAAAGATCAGCCACGATGAAAGACGCGCTGCTGAAAAGCGATCCCGCCGCCTTCGAGATCGTCAAGAACAGCTTCTACAAGATCGCCGAGGAGATGCGCGTCGTCCTCGCCAAGACCGCCTACTCGCCGATCCTGAAGTCGGCAGGCGACTACTCCTGCGGCGTCTTCGACGCCAGGGGCGAGATGGTGGCGCAAGGGCCCGACCTGCCGATCCACCTCGGCAGCATGCCCGACGCCGTGCGCGCGGTGGTGGCCGCGTTCGGGGACGACGTGCACGACGGCGACGTGTTCATCCACAACGATCCCTATTTCGGCGGCAGCCACCTGCCCGACGTCAACGTGGTGCGTCCCGCCTTCCACGAGGGCCGCTTGCTCGGCTACGCCTGCCTGCGCGCCCACTGGCCCGATGTCGGCTCGGCGACGCCCGGCAGCTACGGTGCCGTCACCGAGATCTATGGCGAGGGCCTGCGCCTGCCGCCCCTGCGCCTCGTCAGCCGCGGCATCCCCAACACCGACCTGGAGAAGGTGATCCTCGCCAACGTGCGCACCCCCGACGAGCGCAAGGGCGATCTCGGAGCACAGCTCGCGGCCACGCTGCGCGCGACCGAGCGGCTGCAGGACCTTGCCCGCCGCTACGGAACCGAGGAGATCATCGGCGCCATGGCGGAGGTCATGGACTATTCCGAACGCCTCATGCGCGCCAGCCTCGCCGACCTCCCGGACGGAGAAGGCAGCTTCGAGGATTTCTGCGACGGCGACGGCATTCCCGACGATGCACAAGGCGGCGACGCGCCGTTCTGGATCCGCATGCGCGTGAAGAAGACCGGCGATCGCGTCACCATCGACTTCGCCGGCAGCGATCCGCAAGTCAAGGGCCCGATCAACGCGCCCCTGTCGGTGACGTCGTCGGGCGTCTTCTGCGGCCTCAAGATGGCCGTCGATCCCAACAGCCTGATCCCGCCCAACTCGGGCTGCTGGCGGGCCATCGAAGTCAAGGCGCCTGCGGGCACCGTCGTCAACGCGCAGTTCCCCGCGCCCGTCGTGTATGCGAACCACGAGACCTCGCATCGGGTCGCCGACATGATCATGGGTGCGCTGGCCAGCATCTGGCCGGGCCAGGTGATGGCCTGCAGCCAGGGCACGTCGGCCGTCGTCACCTTCGGCGGCCTCGATCCGCGGTCCGGCCGCCGCTACGTGTCGTACGAAACCATCAAGGGCGGTTTCGGTGCCCGACCCAACAAGGACGGCATCAATGTCGTCGCTTCGACCATCTCCAACACCATGAACACACCCGTGGAGGTGCTGGAGATGGCGTTCCCGCTCCGCGTCGAGTGCTACGAGATCCAACCCGACTCCGGCGGTGCGGGCCAATTCCGCGGCGGCTGCGGCGCACATCGCCGGTGGCGGCTGGTGGAGGGCGCCGAGGCGGTTGGCTCGCTGTGCATGGAACGAATGACGTCCCCGCCTTTCGGGCTGCTGGGGGGCAAGGCCGGCATCGCCGCGACGGTCACGCTGACCACCCCCGACGGCGCCAGCCGGCGCCTGCCGAGCAAGGGCGCGTTCCAGGCGCCCCCCGGATCACTGGTGGACATGGTTACCCCGGGCTCCGGTGGCTACGGCGATCCGGCAAAGCGCGACCCGGCTGCGATCGGCCGCGATCTCGTCGATGGCTATGTCACCGCCGAGGGCGCCCGAAACGGCTATGGGTCCGCCGACCCCGAACGGCTCCGGCGCGCAGCGCTCCAGGACGAGGGTTGATGCCCCGCGCCCGCCGCCAGCCATGGTGTTGAAGCACACGCGGCATCACCACCCAGACCGCTCTGAACCTGTCGAAGGGCCAGCCGCCACCGGGGCAGGCATAGTGACCCACCTTGAGCCTTGCGCCGGGTGCCTGCAGCCCCTATTGCAGGTTTGCCTTTCGATTTCAGACGATTGCCACGCCATCGGGGAGCTTCATGCCGATCATCAACAGTGTCGCCGCCATGCAGGATGAAGTCGCAAGCTGGCGCCGCGACATGCACGAGAACCCCGAGATCCTGTACGAGGTGCATCGCACGGCAGGACTGGTCGCCGAAAAGCTGAAGGCATTTGGCTGCGACGAGGTGGTCCCGGGTATCGGCCGCACCGGCGTCGTCGGCGTCATCAAGGGACGCAAGGCGGCCTCGGGCAAGGTGATCGGCATGCGCGCCGACATGGACGCTTTGCCCATGACCGAGGACACCAATCTGCCCTATGCCTCCAAGGTGCCCGGACGCATGCACGCCTGCGGCCACGACGGCCACACGGCCATGCTGCTGGGCGCGGCCAAGTACCTCTGCCAGACGCGCAACTTCGACGGCACGGCTATCGTCATCTTCCAGCCGGCCGAGGAGGGCGGCGCGGGCGGCAAGGCCATGGTCGACGACGGCCTCATGGAGCGATGGAACATCCAGGAGGTCTACGGCATGCACAACATGCCGGGCATCCCGGCTGGGGAGTTCGCCATCCGTCCCGGCCCCCTGCTGGCCGCCAGCGATACGATCCTCATCGATATCACCGGCAAGGGCGGCCACGCGGCGCGGCCCCACGAGTGCATCGACCCCGTGCTGGTCGGCTCGCATATCGTCACCCAGCTCCATTCCGTGGTGTCGCGCAACGTCGATCCGCTCAAGTCCGCCGTCATATCGATGTGCATGTTCCATGCGGGCGAGGCGGTGAACGTCATCCCGGCCTCCGCCAGGCTGCAGGGCACGGCGCGCACGCTCGATCCTAAAATCAGGGACCTGATCGAGCGCCGGGTCATCGAGGTGGCGGAGACCACCGCCCGGCTGCACGGCGCCACCGCAAAGGCGACCTACGAGCGCAAGTATCCGGTGACCACCAACCACGCCTCGCAGACCGCGTTCGCGGCTTCGGTCGCGGCCGATGTTGCCGGGACGGACAAGGTCGATACCGACACCCCTCCGCTGATGGGCGGGGAGGACTTCTCCTTCATGCTGGAAGCGCGGCCCGGCGCCTTCATTTTCATCGGCAACGGCAAGACCGCCGGGGTCCACCATCCCAAATACGACTTCAACGACGCCGCCCTGCCGGCCGGGATATCCTATTGGGCGCGCCTCGTGGAGACGGCGATGCCGGCCTAGGCAGCGGCCCGGAGCCGTTCATGCTGCCTTAATGTTGGGCGTGAAAGAACCCCGTGCGGGACCAATCCGGAGCCTGACAAATGAAATATCTCATCGCCATCGCTGCCTGCGCCGCGCTCATCAGCACGGCCTCCTACGCCCAGACCGCCACCTGCAAAGCCCAGGCGGCGGAAAAGAAGCTGGCCGGCGCCGCGCTCAAGTCGTTCATGACCAAGTGCGGGAACGACGCCACGGCGGCCTGCAACAAGTCCGCCGCGGACAAGAAGCTCGCCGGCGCTGCCAAGACCAGCCACGTCAAGAAGTGCGTCAACGACGCCAAGGGCTGAGCGGCGCCACGCAATCATGGACCCCGGGGGCTGGCTCCCGGGGTCTTTGACTTTCGCGCCGCGCAGTTCGGTCGTTAAGTTCTCGCCTCGCCCTGCTGGCGCAGCCGATAGATGGCGGTGTGCAGCACCCGGCTGACCACCGAAGCATCGTTGGCGATGATGAGCGTATCCAGATCGACGAGGCGATGGCCCTTGCGCTCGTAGTTGGCGACAACGCGCGCGCGTACCGATAGCTCGTCGCCGACCCGGGCCGCGGCAAAGTTCGTCACCTTGCTGCCCGTGTGTATCCACGGTGGCAGCACCACGTTCTCCCGGAGCGCCAGATTGCAAAGGCGCAGCAGAGCGCCCGGATGGACGAGGCCCTCGCGGGTGTAGATCGGGTCCGTCTCGCGCACGTCGCGCAGGTAGGCCGCCGCATCCTCCTTCGCCGGTCTGACCGGCCTGATGCCGAGCCAGGTGCCTTCGGCCAAGGTCCTTTCGTCGGCCGGCGGGCGCCTGTCCGCCGCCGGGGGTGACTTCTGCTCGAAGGCGCTCATCGCCGGTGCCTTGGCCGAGCCGTCGGTGAGGCGGGCGCTGCCGGTCGCGCAATGCGCGCCCTCGCTGCGCACCTCGATATCCAGGCCCGCGGCCGTTTCCTGCGCGGTCACCTCGGCCATGCGGCCGTCGTACACCGGCTTCAGGAAGCGGCACTCCATGTATCCGCGCTCGAGCCAGGCGCGTCCCCAGCGCTGCACGGCTGGATGGCAGGCGTAGGCGTAGACCTCGACGCCCGGTACGAGGCCGCCGGTGAAGCCGAACTGCCGGGCCACCGTATCGTCGTGGATCTTGTTTTCCGAGGCGTGCGAAAGGTTGTAGGCCGCGACGCGATGAGTCAACGATCCGGTGGTGGTCATGTGGTATGGCCTTCGCCGCGGGGTGATCCATTCGGGAAGGTGCATTATGCGAAGCTTGGCTTGCGCTGTCATCCTGCTGCTCGTTGCCTCGAGCGCTTCGCCGGCTCAGGAGCATCACCACGGCCGGAAACATGCGCCCTACGCGGGCCTCGAGAAGCGCACCGCCACGAGCCTCTCGGAGCAGCAGATCGCCGATCTGCGGGCGGGCCGGGGGATGGGCCTCGCGCTGGCGGCGGAGCTCAACGGCTACCCGGGCCCGTTGCACGTCCTGGAACTCGCGGATTCGCTGAGCCTGTCGCCCGAGCAGCGCCGGCGGGTCGAAGAGGCCTACGCCGCCATGAAGGCGGAGGCCGTGCCCATGGGCGAGAGGCTCATCGGGCAGGAGATGGCGCTCGACCGGCACTTCAAGGAGAGCACCATTTCCGCTGGCACCCTGGTGGAACTCGCGGCGCGGATCGGCGAAACTCAGGGGCGGCTGCGCGCCATCCATCTCAAGTACCATCTGGTGATGACTGAGGTCCTCACGCCAGACCAGGTGCGGCGCTACTCGCAACTCCGGGGCTACCGTTGATCGTTTTGGCGCCCGTGGCTTGTCGCCTGTAACTCCGAGATTGGTTGAGGTTCCTGTTGGGGGTGGTGGGATCGCCACAGCTTGCGCTTGCCCGGTACTCTAGATTTCGATCAGAGCGATTCCCGCCAATTGCAAATGGGGCGAACGATTGCAGCGCCGGACCTTCATCACCTCTTCCGCGGCCATCCTCGGCGCAGCGGTGCTTCCGCCGCCCGGCTGGGCCGTTCCCAAGCCGTATAGCTGGGACGCGTTCCCGCCGTCGGCGGCCACGGATGGATTCGTGAAATGGATGGTCGCCAATCGCGGCGAGGACCCGCATTTCCTGCAGCAGCGCTTCAGCCGCTATCAGGCACTGGTCGCCAACCGGGACGTGCTCGATGACCGCAACAAACGCGCCTTCCTGATGACCCCGCGCGAGGAGTTCGCGTTGAAGCAGAACCGCGGGCGCGCCTACGACCACGCGTTCCTCGACATCGGCTACGGCGTCACCATCTCGGGCCCGCATGTCGTCGCCCGCATGACGTCCACCATCGACGTGAAGCTGGGCGAGAAGGTCCTGGAGGTCGGCACCGGCTCCGGCTACCAGTCGGCCTACCTCGCCAATCTCACCGACAAGATCTGGACCATCGAGATCATCAGGCCGCTGGCCGAGCGCACGCGCGGCATCTACGACGCGCTGATCGGCCGCGGCTACACCGAGTACAAGGCCATCGCCAGCAAGTGCGCGGATGGCTACTACGGCTGGGCGGAGGCGGCGCCGTTCGACAAGATCATCGTCACCTGCGGCATCGATCACGTTCCCCCGCCCCTGCTGCAGCAGCTCAAGCTGCAAGGCACGATGGTGATCCCGGTGGGCCCGCCCGGCGCGCAACGCCTGCTCAAGATCGTCAAGGAGCAGGCCGAGGACGGCTCCGTCAAGGTTGCCAGATCCGACATCTACGGGGGTAGGATCGTACCCTTCGTCCCGTTCACGAAGCTCGACGGCGACACCATCAAGGGAACGCACAATCAGCGGTGACGCAGCGCCCCGACAGGAAGGCCCTGGCCCAGTCCGCGGCGCGCCTGCGCACCGGCGCCGCTGCCTATTTCGATCGCGCCAAGACGGCGGCGCGCACGGGGTTCGACAGCACCGCTCGCCGGGTCCGCACCTTCGATTTCAGGTCGCTGACGGTCCGGCAGCCGCCATCGGCTGGCGGCGGCGACGAGCTGGCGGCGTCGCCGGCCTTGTATCTCTCGGTGGGGCTGATCGCCGGTGCAGTGATCGCGCTGCAGATCGGAATCATGCGCATCTTCTCGGTTGGAAGCTGGGCGCACTTCGGCTCGCTGGTCGTGAGCCTGGCCATGCTCGGGTTCGGTCTGACCAGCGCCATCATGTGCGTGCGCAAAGGGTGGTTCGAGCGCCACTGGCAGACCGTGGCGATGACCTCGCTGGCGCTGTTCGGCCCGCTGATGGTGGCAGCGAACCTGCTGGCCCAGCAGATCCCCTTCAACGCCATCTTCCTGGTTTCCGATCCGGCGCAGAAGTGGCGGCTGTTCGGGAATTTCCTGCTCTACATGCTCCCGTTCCTGGCCGGTGCCTTCTATCTCGGGACGGTGTTCCTCAAGGCGCAGCGCATCTTCGGCCGGGTCTATTTCGCCGATCTCACCGGCTCGGGACTGTGCGGCCTGCTGTTCCTGGGCGCGATGTATTTCTTCACGCCGGAGAACCTGCTCGTCGTGCCGCTCGTTCTCTGGCTCGCCGGCAGCGCCATGTGGTGCCTGGCGGTCAATCGCCTGCAACCGATTGCGCTTTTCTCCGGCCTCGCCGCCCTGTGCGCTTCAATTCATCTCGCAGCCCCCTATGTGGGAGTGCCGAACCTGGCGGTGTCGGACTACAAGGGCGTCTCCTACGCGCGCAAGTTCCCTGACAGCGAGCGCGTCTACGAGCGCGCTTCGCCGTTCGGCTACCTGGAGGTCTACTCCAGCTCGTACCTGCATTTTGCGCCCGGCCTGTCCGACAATGCGGCCTTCAACTTGCCGGTCATGCCGGCCAACGCCTACCTCGGCCTCTACATCGATGGCGAGGGGCCCAGCGGCATCATCCGCGACCTGCCGGCCGGCGAGACCGCGTATTTCCGCTACCTGCCGATGATCTACCCCTATCTGCTCAAGCGGGCGCCGGACACCTTCGTCGTGCAGTTCGGCGGCGGCATCTCTACCGCGGTCGCACTGAAAAGCGGGTCGCGCACGGTCACGGTGGCGGAGGGCAACCCGGCCGTGCTGTCCGCGTTCCGCAACGACCGCGGCCTGCGCGACTTCACCGGCGACATCCTGCGCGACCGCAATGTCAGGGTCATCGACTATGAGGGAAGGCTCTATCTCGCCTCCACCAGGGACCGCTTCGACATCATCGACCTGAGCCTTGCGGACTCGGCCGGCCTGTCGAGCCCGGGCGGCTTCGCCATCGTCGAGAAGTTCGCCTATACGCGCGAAGCCATGACGAGCTACATGCGCGCGCTCAAGGATGGCGGCATCCTGTCGGTCACGCTGTGGAACAAGGAGGAGCCGCCGAAATCGGTCCTGAAGCTCTACGCCACCATGGCCGCGGCTGCGCGGCAGGTGGACGGCGGCGCCGTCGCCGACCGCTTCTTCGTCGCCTCGAGCTACTTGTCGACGGCCACGGTCCTCTACAAGCGCGGCGGGTTCACGCCGGAGGAAACCGACAAGCTGCGCAGCCACAGCCGCGCCATGTCATTCGACGAGATCTACTATCCGGGTTTCGTCTTCGACCCCAAGGACAGCGCCAGCGTTCTCAGCGACTACCGCAACTCGATCTTCCCCGACAGCCCCGTCACCGATCCTGAAGGAGGTGGTGACGCCGTCGGCAAGCCCGGCGGAGGCCCTCCACCCGATGGCGGCCAGCTCCCGGCCACCACCATGGGGCAGATGGCATGGCACCACCTGGTGAACGGCGGCTGGGACGGTTTGGCGCGACGCTATGTGTTCGACATGCGCCTCCTCACCAACGACCGCCCCTATTTCGCGGCCTACGTGAAGCCGGCCGATCTGCCGCGCGTGACCGATCGGCTGGAGCTGCTGCAGGACGAGTGGGGCTTCCTCCTCGTATGGGCGACCCTCGGCATCGCCTGCATCGCCGCCCTGTCGCTGGTGCTGCTGCCCGTTGCCTTCGGCTGGCGCACCATCTTCAGCCACAATCCCGGGAAGTTCCGCACCATCGTCTACTTCGCCTGTCTCGGCGCCGGCTACATCATGGTCGAGGTGGGACTGATCTCGAAGTTCATCCAAGCCTTGAGCAACGCCACCGTGTCGGCCTCTGTGCTGATCACCGGCATGCTCGTGTGCTCCGGCATCGGCAGCCTCGTCTCGGAGCGCTACTTCGACAGCGCGCGCACCGTCATGCCGCGCCTGTTCCTGGCCATCGGCGCCCTGCTCATCGGCTATGGTCTGGCGCTCGACCGGGTGCTCGACTGGATCGGCACTTTTCCCTACGCGTGGCGGCTGCTCTTCTGCTTCCTCCTGATCTTCCCGCCCGCCTTCCTGATGGGTTTCCCCATGCCGATCGCCATGACGGCATTGTCCAGGCTCGGGAAGGACCACATGTTCCTGTGGGCGTGGGGCATCAACGGCTGCTTCTCGGTGGTGGGCGCCGCGCTGGTGCCGGTCCTCGCCACATCGTTCGGCCTGGCGGCCGTGCTGATCGCCAGCGGGTTTGCCTACCTGCTGGCGATCTTCGGGTTCTTCGCTATCCTTCTTCCATTGGCTCCGGAACCGGCGAAGGCCGCCGCGTGACATGCGGGCTGCCGGCTGCCGTTGGCTGATCGCGTGTCTGATCCTGCCGGCCATGGCAACGGACCTTCCGCCCCGCTCCGCCGATGCCGCGCCGACGACGGCGGCGCGCACCAGCCTCGTCGCCTTCGACGCCTCGCCCTTTCCCTACGCCGGAAAGCCGCCCGGGCAGGACAAACCCTTCTTCGACGTGGAAAAGGACGGACGCCGCGGCCACACCTCGCCTCGCGGCGGCGTCTATTGGGAGGATGCGACCTACAGCGATCGCCGCGTCCTCCTGCACATCCCGCGGGGGTTCAATGCGACCCTGCCGGGCGTGATGATCGTGTTCTTCCACGGCAACATGGCGAGCCTGGAAACGGTCGTGCATCGTCAGCAGCAGGTTCCCCGGCAGGTGTCGGAGTCCGGGTTGAATGCGGTCCTGGTGGCGCCGCAACTCGCGGTGAACGCCGCCGATTCCAGTGCGGGCCGCTTTTACGACGCGGGACACTTCCGCACCTTCGTGGAGGAAGCCGGGATGCGGCTGGCGAAGCTGCATGGCGACCGACGGGCGCGCGCTGCCCTCGAGAGCCTGCCGGTGGTCATCGCCGCCTACAGCGGCGGCTACGCACCGGCGGCCTGGTCCGCACATCACGGGGGCATCGGCGACCGGCTGCGTGGCATCATTCTCCTCGATGCCCTTTATGCCGAGGCCGACAAGTTCGCGAGCTGGCTGCTGCAGCGCGACGGGGCGTTCTTCTTCAGCGCCTTCACCCGCTCGGCGCGCGACGAGAACCTCGTATTGCAACGCCTGCTCGGCGAGCGGGGAATCCCGTTCACCACCGCCGTTCCCCAGAGGCTGGCGCCCGGCCGCATCGTCTTTGTGGCGATGCCGGAGGAAGTTCAACACGGAGAGTTCGTGACCAAGGCTTGGGTCGACGATCCGCTGCGGGACATCCTGGCACGCATACCCGGCTATCCGCGAGCGCCGCCCAGGAAACGCAGGGCGCAATAGGCGAAGCCGTATTGCGCCAATCGACCAGCCAGACGCCGCAATACGCTGGGCTATTGCGCCCTACTTCCTCACCCCTGCCGCCCGCGGATCAGATGGATGATGCCGGAGAAATCCGTAGCCCCCTCGCCCCACGCATTGTGGAGACCGAAGAGCTGGGCAGCGGCGGCGCCGAGCGGGGTGGTTGCGCCCGCCGCCGAGGCCGCCTCCTGCGCGAGCTTCAGGTCCTTGAGCATCAGCGCCGAGGCGAAACCCGGCTTGTACGCGTTGTTGGAGGGCGCGCCGGGCACCGGTCCCGGCACCGGGCAATAGCTGGTGAGCGCCCAGCATTGACCTGACGAGGTGGAAGCCACGTCGAACAGCGCCTGGTGGGAGAGACCCAGCTTCTCGGCCAGGGTGAAGGCCTCGCACACCCCGATCATGCTGATGCCCAGCATCATGTTGTTGCAGATTTTGGCCGCCTGGCCGGCGCCGGCATCGCCGCAGTGCACGATCTTCTTGCCCATGGCCTCCAGGATGGGCCTGGCGCCCGCAAAGGCGTCGCTGGTGCCGCCGCACATGAAAGTGAGCGTGGCCGCTTCCGCGCCGCCGACGCCGCCCGACACCGGCGCATCGAGCGAGCGCATCCCGGCCTCCAGCGCCAGCTTGTGTGCCGCCCGCGCGGAAGCAACATCGATGGTGGAGCTGTCGACGATGAGTGTACCCGGCGATGCGCTCCCGAGCATGCCGCCGCCCCACACCGCGAGCGTGTCCTTGCCCGCCGGCAGCATCGTCACCACCGTCTCGACCCCGCTCGCCGCCTCCGCCGCCGAAGCGGCCGCCTTGACGCCGCGGCCCGCGGCCTTCTCGAGGTTGGCCGCCACCACATCGAAGCCCTTCACCTCGTGGCCGCTCTTGACGAGATTGCCGGCCATGGGCAGCCCCATGTTGCCGAGCCCGATGAAGCCGATCTTCGCCATGGCGATGTCTCCTGCGGTGTCCGATCTTTCCTCGGCATGAGTAGCAGGAAGCGTGCGGGCGTGCAGCCGGGGGCACGGCACGAAACGCTTTCTTCATCCTATCCGAGCAGACTTTTCGCGCCTTTCGCAGCGCCGGCACCTCGCCGGGCTGCCGTTCGCGGATATTGCCGATGAGGGCCGTCGTCATCCTCCTGGCGCTTCTGGCCGCAGCCAAGCTGGGCTACCAGGAATACCTGTTTCGCGCCGCCACCCGCGATGCCCTGATCGTCGCCTACAAGGAGCACGCCGCGCAGGCGTGCCAGAAGGACGCCCGCAGCCAGGCCTTCGGCCTCGACCGGCAGGGATGGTCTGGAGCCAAGGCAGTCCGTGTGGTGATCGGCAAGAGCTCGATCGACGTCTATCCCTGGCAGGTCGATGACCCGCTGTGGAATGCGCGCTACCGCAACCCCTACCTGGTGCTGACGGCCAGTCAGCGCAGCGCCACGGTGTCGTGCGAGTACGACATCGTCAACGCCGCCGCTTCCGTCTCCCGCATGTGATCGTCGGCGCCTGTCGCAGCCCTCGGCATCTCACGCTACGTTGGATGGCGGCATCACCGTGCCTTGAAGCCGATGCACAGAAGCGGCAATGTGCCGGCCGACGCTTCGCAGAGGGGACGAGCCATGACCGCAGCCGCCAGCAGCCCGAAGACGGCGCCTCCCGCCATGCCGCTGGCAGAGGGCAAGATCATCGTGCACCAGCACTCCGACCTGATCTACTGGTGGGTGGTTTGGGCATACGGGCTGTTCTGCGCGCTGCTCACCAAGCTGCAGGGTGTATCGGTTTCGCTGGCGCCCGGCCAAAAGGCGGTGCTGGTTCATCCGAGCGCCTGGGTCGGCATCTCCTTCGTGATGCTCGTGTTGTTCGTGCTGGTCTTCACCAATGCGCGCGCGCGCGGCGTGAAGTCCCTCGTGCTGTTCCTGACGCTGCTGGTGATCGGGCTGCTGGTCCAGTTGACGATGGGCTGGACGGAGATATTGCAGTTCTTCCCGCTGCTCCTCGTGCACATGAACCTGGCCTTCTACCTGCTGTTCTCGGGTCTCCTTCTGGCAGCGTGGCTGTTCGTGGTGCTCGGCACGGACCGGTCCGTCTACTGGGAGTTCGGCCCCAATTCGATTGCCAAGAAGTACTGGTTCACGGACGCGGCCGAGAGCTACACGTCGCCTCAGGTCGAGACTTCCCGCCAGAGCGATGACATCTTCGTCCACCGCCTGCTCGGGCTGTGGTTCCTGGGCTTCGGCACCGGCGATATCGAGGTGCGGTTCAGCACGGCCGGCAGCGGACAGAAGGTTTATTTCCTGAAGAACGTCTGGCGCGCGGCCCATGTCGAGCGCGAGATCAATCGGTTAGTTGCCTGAAACCCGCTCCGGAGCGGTCCCGGAGCCGGGCGGAAGGCTCGCTGCGCGGGAAGGCCCTGCGGCCGTTCCGCCGCCCATTTCTCGCTCGCCGTCCAGCTCTCGTCGCCTATTCCGCGGCCGCCTGCGGCCGTGGTATACCAGGGCGACCCTTACGCCACGAAGCGTAGGAGGGGAGGAGGAGGAGACGATGAGCGACAAGACTGCAGCCAACCTCTCACGCCGCAAATTCATGCGTACGGGCGCGCTGGCCGCCGGCGCCGCGACGCTCGCCGCGCCGAGCGTCGTCAAGGCTCAAGGCCCGATCGCCATGCGCTGGCAAAGCACGTGGCCCTCGAAGGACATCTTCCACGAGTATGCGCTGGACTTCGCCAAGAAGGTCAACGACATGACCGGCGGCGACCTCAAGATCGAGGTGCTGCCAGCGGGTGCCGTGGTGCCGGCGTTCCAGTTGCTTGACGCGGTGTCGAAGGGCGTGCTCGACGGCGGTCATGGCGTGCTGGTCTATCACTATGGCAAGCAGCAGGCGCTGGCGCTGTGGGGCTCGGGCCCCGGCTACGCCATGGACGCCAACATGCTGCTGGCTTGGCACAAGTACGGCGGTGGCAAGCAGCTTCTGGAGAAGATCTTCACCTCGATCGGCGCCAACGTGGTTTCGTTCCCCTATGGGCCGATGCCGACCCAGCCGCTCGGCTGGTACAAGAAGCCGATCACCAAGGTTGACGACTTCAAGGGGCTCAAATTCCGCACCGTCGGCATCTCGATTGACGTGTTCACCGGGATGGGCGCCGCCGTCAACGCCTTGCCTGGAGGCGAAATCGTCGCCGCGATGGACCGCGGCCTGATCGAGGCGGCCGAGTTCAACAACGCGACCTCGGACCGCATCCTCGGCTTTGCCGACGTGTCCAAGATCTACATGCTGCAGAGCTATCACCAGAACGCCGAGCAGATGGAGATCTCGTTCAACAAGCCGAAGTTCGACGCCCTGCCTGCGAAGATGAAGGCGATCATCGAAAACGCGGTCGAGGCCGCGTCCCAGGACATGCAGTGGAAGGCGATCGACCGCTACTCGCAGGACTACGTCGAGCTCCAGACCAAGGACAACGTCAAGGTCTACAAGACGCCCGACGCCGTCCTGAAGCGGCAGCTCGAGATTTTCGACGAGGTTGCCAAGAAGAAGGCGGGCGAGAACCCCCTGTTCAAGGAAATCGTCGAATCGCAGCTCGCTTTCGCCAAGCGGGCGACCCAATGGGAGCTGGATACCGTGGTCAGCCGCAAGATGGCGTTCGACCACTACTTCGGGCCCAACGCGAAGAAGCCGATCTGACGGCAGGCGAAAACGGCGAAGCACCATTCTGCGGACCGCGGAATGGTGCTTTGTCATGACCGGTGCACTTGGAGCGGCACGATGAACGTCCAGGGTCTGCTCCATGCGATCGATGGCATCAGCACGTGGGTCGGGAAGACCTTCGCCTGGCTCATGATCGTGCTGATGTCCGTCGTCTGCGTGGAGGTTTTCAAACGGTACGTGCTGAACACTCCCACAGCGTGGATCTTCGACGCCGAGAACATGCTGTACGGGACGTGCTTCATGCTGTGCGGTGCCTACACGCTGGCACAGAACGCGCACGTGCGCGGTGACTTCCTCTACAGCTCCATGCGCCCGCGCACCCAGGCAGGCCTCGACCTTGTCCTCTACATCGTCTTCTTCATTCCAGGCATAGCCGCTTTGATCTACTCGGGCTGGATCTTCGCGGTCGAGTCCTGGCAGATCAACGAGCATTCCACCGTGACGGCGGAAGGGCCGCCGGTCTGGCAGTTCAAGTTCATGATCCCGCTCGCGGGGGCGCTGGTGATGCTGCAGGGCTTCGCCGAGATCGTGCGCGCCCTCGTATGTCTGAGAACCGGCGAGTGGCCGAGCCGGCTCAAGGATGTGTCCGAAACGGACGTCATCGAGGAGCAACTCGCGTACAGCGAGTTCGTGGACGAGGAATCGCGCAAGGCCGCGATCGAGGGCGCCAGGAAAATCGACGAGATTGCGCGCCAGCGCGGCATGGGAGGGGACTTGCAGAAATGAGCGACCCTGCACTCGGCCTCCTGATGCTTTGCCTCATCGTGGTCGTGATCATGATGGGGTTCCCGACGGCCTTCACGCTGATGGGCCTCGGCATGTTCTTCGGCTTCATCGCCTTTCACACACCGGGCCAGCTCTTTTCCGACAACCAGGTGTTCGACCTGATGGTCCAGCGCACCTACGGCGCGATGACCAACGACGTGCTCGTCTCAATCCCGCTGTTCGTGCTGATGGGGTACGTGATGGAGCGCGGCGCGCTGGTCGACAAGATGTTCTATTCGATCCAGCTCGCGTTCCGGAACGTGCCGGCCTCGCTCGCCGTCGCAACACTGATCGTGTGCACGTTCTGGGGGATTGCCTCGGGCCTCGTCGGCGCCGTCGTGGTGCTGATGGGCGTGATCGCGCTGAACCCGATGCTGCGCGCCGGCTACGACGTGAAGCTCGCCTCAGGCGTCATCACCGCCGGCGGCACGCTCGGCATCCTGATCCCGCCCTCGGTCATGATCATCGTCTATGCTG
This sequence comes from Hyphomicrobiaceae bacterium, assembly GCA_035253505.1. Taxonomy (GTDB): domain Bacteria; phylum Pseudomonadota; class Alphaproteobacteria; order Rhizobiales; family Hyphomicrobiaceae; genus AWTP1-13. The sequence goes on along the minus strand of DATFCC010000267.1, from coordinate 18,090 downwards.
CGGTCGCGGGCCAGTCGGTGGTGAAGCTCTATGCGGCCGCGATGTTTCCCGGCTTCTTCCTGGCGCTGCTCTATCTCGTCTACATCGTCGGCTGGGCGATCATCAACCCGAAGATCGCGCCCCGGCTGCCGGAGGAGCAGACCAAGGTGCCGGTGCCCCCATGGATGCGCGAATTCGCTGCCGCCTATTCCAATAACGCGTTCGTCGGCCTCATCAAGGCCCTGGCGTCGCCGTCGCGCGCAACCGCGCTCCGCACGCACGAAGGGTCGGTGACCTACTGGGCGCTCGTTTCCAACTTCCTCTATTCCCTCATCCCCTTCCTGATCGTCGGCGGCACGCTGGCGCTGGCATGGTGGTATGTGGTCATCCACCAGCAGAGCGGGCCGGAGGCGGCCGTCGAGGGGGTCCAGCAACTCGGTGTGTCGGTCGCCACCAAGCCGGAGGCAACGGCTGATCGCGGGCCTCCGCAGGCTTTCTACTGGTGGTTCGCCGGAATCGTGGCGGTCTGCCTGGCGTGGCAGGCACGCTACTACTCCCGTCTCGATGTCGATCGGCTGCAGGTCATCAAGCTTCTGGCCACGTCGATCATGCCGCTCGGCATTCTGACCGTCGTGGTGCTGGGAGTGATCCTGTTCGGCATCACGACGGCGACGGAATCGGCGGGGGTCGGGGCAGCGGGCGCTTTCCTGCTGGCCTTCCAGGCGCGCACGCTCGACTGGAAGCGCACCAAGGAAGCGGTGTTCCTGACGGCCAAGACCACGGCGATGGTGTGCTGGCTGTTCGTCGGCTCGGCGCTGTTCTCCGGGGTGTTCGCCATCCTCGGCGGCCAGGCGCTGGTGGAGCAATGGGTGCTGTCGCTGAACCTCTCGCCCCTCCAGTTCATGATCCTGTCCCAGGCCATCATCTTCCTGCTCGGCTGGCCGCTGGAATGGACGGAGATCATCGTGATCTTCGTTCCGATCTTCCTGCCGCTGCTCAAGCACTTCGGCATCGACCCGGTGTTGTGGGGCGTGCTGGTGTTCGTCAACCTCCAGGCTGCCTTCCTGTCGCCGCCGGTGGCGATGTCGGCGTTCTACCTGAAGGGCGTCGCGCCGAAGCACGTCACCCTGAACCAGATTTTCGGCGGCATGATGCCCTACATGCTGATCGTAATCGTCTGCATGGTCATCATGTACGTGTGGCCGGGCATGACGCTGTGGCTGCCGAAGTTCCTCTATGGAAACTGATACCTTGCGCAACCCGCGCTCGGTGCGGGGCTTGGAATGTCCGGCGTGGTGCAATAGTCATTGCCGGTGCATACCGCACACCTGAGCCAAGCGACGGACGACAGCCGTGACCCAAATCGCCGACTTGACCGTAACCGAGGCCGCCGCGCGCATCTCCCGTGGAGAGACGAGCGCGGAGGAGCTGGTGCGGGCCTCGATCGACCGCATCGCCACGCTCGAACCCGACGTGCAGGCCTGGCAGTCCTTCGACCCCGAGCGCGCGCTGGCCGCAGCCCGGGCATCCGACGAGGCGCGGCGCGAGGGCAAGGGCATAGGCCCGCTGCACGGCGTGCCGGTCGCCATCAAGGACATCATCGACACGGCCGATTTTCCCACCGAGAACGGCTGCCGCGCACATGCCGGCCGGCAGCCGACGCACGACGCCGTCTGCGTCACGGCGCTGCGGCGCGCAGGCGCCGTGATCATGGGCAAGACGGTCACCACCGAGCTAGCCACTTTCACGCCCGGGAAGACGCGCAATCCGCGCAACACCGAGCACACGCCTGGCGGCTCCTCATCCGGTTCGGCCGCCGCGGTCGCGGCGGGTATGGTGCCGGCGGCGCTCGGGACACAGACGGTCGGCTCGGTCGTGCGCCCCGCCGCCTTCTGCGGCATCTTCGGCCTGAAGCCGACGTTCGGCCTGATCCCGCGCACCGGCGTCCTCACCCAGGCGCCTTCCCTCGACACGGTGGGCGTGTATGGTCGGTCGGTCGAGGACCTGGCGCTCCTCGCCGACGTGCTGCAGGGCCACGACGACCGCGATCCGGCCACCATGGCGACCAGCCGGCCGCGGCTGCTGGACATCGCCACGCAGGAGTGGCCGCTCGAACCGCTGTTTGCGTTCGCCAAGACCCACGCCTGGGCGGATGCCGACCCCTCGACGCACGCAGCCTTTGGCGAGCTCGTCGAGGAGCTGGGCGGGCAGGTGACGGAGATCGGCATCGACAGCACCACCGAGCGCGGCTTCGCGGCGGCGCGCGTCGTGCAGAAGGTGGAAATGGCGCTGCAGTTCGGCCCCATCCTCGACCGCTCGCCGGAGCTGCTGAGCGACAATCTGCGCGCCCAGCTCGAGGAAGGCCGCGCCATTCCGGGCGTCGAGTACCTGGCGGCGCTCAACGCGCGCGCGCAGTTCTACGAAACGATCGAAGATGTGCTGCTGAACTACGGCACCATTCTCACGCCGGCGGCTCCCGGAACGGCGCCCAAGGGCCTGGGGTCGACGGGCAATCCCGTTTTCTGCGGCTTCTGGACCTATCTCGGCGTGCCGGCGGTAACGCTGCCGCTGCTCGAGGTCGACGGCATGCCGATGGGCGTGCAGCTCATCGGCGCACGGCGCGATGATGGCCGCCTGCTGCGCACGGCGAAATGGCTGGCCCAGCGCGTGGCCGCGAGCTCCGCCTGATCCAGGATCACCCAGCGGGCCACGCGTGTACCGGCGTCTCGCCCTATCCCGGCGGCTTGTCGCTGAAGAGGAAGCCGCCCTTCGCCTTCGACTCCTTCGAGCTCTCCATGATCTGCACCATCACGGCTTCCGGCTTCACCTTGAAGTTCTTGACCACGGCATCGGTGATCTCCTTCACCAGCGCGCGCTTCTGGTCGATGGTGCGGCCCTCGACGGCATAGACGTAGACTTCAGGCATTGCCTGTCTCTCCCTGACCTTGCAAAGGCACCCGTTAGATCCGGTCGTCGCAGCGGACCATCTCGCCTTCCAGCCTGGCGATCTCCCGCGAGGTGAAATTCTCGATGTCGCCCTTCGACTGGCGGCACTGCTGCGAGAGCTGTCGCAGGTCGACCTGGGAGAGGTCGATGCCGAGCCGCTGCATGAGCCTGGGCACATCGACCTTGCTGAGATCGATGCCCAGTGCGCTCAGCAGGTCGCGCTGGTCCGGCGTCAGCAGGGGCTCCAGCGCCTTGGGATCGAGCAGCCTGGCGACACCCTTCTGATCGACGCTCTCGAGGCTGGTGCAGAGCCGCTCTCCGTCCCCCTTGCTGAGCCGCTGTAGCTGCCGCATGGCGTCCATCTGCAGCTTCAACAGGCGTTGATGCTGCTGCGAGCAGCCCCGGAACCCCGGCGGCAGGGGCGTGGGCACGCCGAACGGCGGCGCAAGCTGCGTCCTTTGCACGAAGGGCTCGGAGGGCCCCGCGAGGGAAACGGAGGAGACGAGGGCCGTCAGAACGCCGAGAATGCCCGAATATCCCGAGCGCATGTGCTGTCACTCCCGCTGGGTTTCGAGCAATTGCAGCACGGAACTGTTACCGCAACAAGGCGCCTCTTCTGAAAGCGACGCCATTTGCGGGGAGGCACAGATCGGCTATTGGTGGCGCCCAAACGACGCGGCAAGCCGCGCCAACGCGCATCTGCCGCTGCCAACGGGGAAACGCCATGCTGCAGCTCGTACCCAATCTCGAGCGCCTGGGCACCGAAACCGCTTTCGAGGTGCTGGCGCGCGCCGCCGAGCTCGAGCGCAAGGGCAAGTCCATCATCAACCTCGGCATCGGCCAGCCCGACTTCAAGACGCCGCAGCACATCGTCGAAGCCGCCATCAAGGCCCTGCGCGACGGCCATCACGGCTACACGCCGGCGCAAGGGATCCTGCCGCTGCGCGAGGCGGTCGCCAGGGACCTCCACCGCCGCCACGGCGTCGAGGTCGACCCGGACACCGTCGTCATCATGCCCGGCGGCAAGCCGACCATGTTCTTCTCGATCCTGATGTTCGGCCAGCCGGGCGCCGAGATCATGTATCCCGACCCCGGCTTTCCCATCTACCGCTCGATGATCCAGTACACGGGTGCCAAGGCGGTCCCCATCGCGCTGCTCGAGGAGAACGAGTTCGCCTTCACGGCCGAGCAGGTGTTGTCCCAGATCACGCCCAGGACCAGCCTGGTCATCCTCAACAGCCCCAACAACCCATGCGGCGGCGCGGTGCCGGCCGAGGAGGTGAAGCGGCTCGTGGCCGGCCTCGAGAAGCATCCGCACGTCGCCGTCCTGTCGGACGAGATCTACAGTCAGATGCTCTACGGCAACCGCCGCCACGAGAGCTTCCTGCGCTATCCCGAGATCCGCGACCGCCTGATCGTCCTCGACGGCTGGTCCAAGACCTATGCCATGACGGGCTGGCGGCTCGGTTTCTCGGTGTGGCCGAAGGCGCTCGTCGAGCCCATCGTGCGCCTGGCCGTGAACTGCCACTCGTGTGTCAACGCGCCTACGCAGTTCGCGGGCATCGCCGCACTCGACGGTCCGCAGGACGAGGCCCGCAAGATGGTGGCGGCCTTCGACGAGCGCCGCCGCATCATCGTGCCCCTGCTCAACCAGCTCCCGGGTTTCCGCTGCCTCGATCCCGGCGGCGCCTTCTATGTGTTCCCCAACATCACCGGCACGGGCATGGACGCCCGCGAGCTGCAGAACAAGATGCTGGAGACGGCGGGTGTCGCCACGGTGGCGGGCACCAGCTTCGGCATCCACGGCGAGGGCTATATCCGCTTTTCCTACGCCAACTCGGTCGAGAACATCCGCGAGGCCGTCAAACGGCTCGCGGCGCTGCTGCGCGATTGAGCGGCGCTTCCTTGTTCTCCATCTCAGGCGATGTTGGGCATGGCGAAGGGGTGCGCCTGTTCATAGGCGCCCGCAACCCGCAGGACGAGCGCATCGCGGTCAAGTGCTGCCACCGCCTGCAGGCCGACAGGCAGTCCGCCGCTGGTGAAGCCGCACGGGATATTGGCGGCCGGCTGGCGCGACATATTGAAGGGGTAGCTGAAGGGGGTCCAGTCGATCCAGATCTCCTCGCTCTCAGGGTCGTTGAGATCCTGCCCGACCGGTAGCGCCGGCACCGCCACTGTCGGCGTCAGCAGCACGTCGTAGCGCGACAGGAAGGCGTTCGTCTTCTGCATGAGTTGGGCGCGCTCGCCCTCGGCCGTGATCAGGTCGACGGCGCTCAGGCGTGCACCACGCTCTGCCGCCACCTGCAGTCCGGGATCGAGCCCGGCGCGCTGCGCGGCGCTCATGCCCGACGCGACCTTGGCGCAGCTCGCGCTCCAGAGCGTCCAGAAGGTGTCGCGAGGCGAGGCAAATCCGGGGTCGGCCAGCTCGACATGAGCGCCCAGGCCCTCCAGCACGCGCACCGCCTGCTCGACCAGCCGCGCGACCTCGGGGTCGACCTTGGCATAGCCGAGCGTCGGGCTGAAGGCCATGCGCAGGCCTTTGACGCCGCCGTCGAGACCATCTCGGAAGTCGCGTTTGACAGGTGGGAGAGCATAGGGATCGCGCCCATCCCAGGCCGCCATGACCGAGAGCATCAATGCTGCATCTGCCACCGTCCGCGTCATCGGCCCGGTATGCGAGACCACCGCGAAGGGGCTCGGCGGGGCCGAGGCCACGAGCCCGTAGGTCGGCTTGATGCCGAACACGCCGGTGAACGAGCTGGGAATGCGGATCGAACCGCCGCCGTCACTGCCCAGATGCAGCGGGCCCATGCCGGTGGCGGCCGCCACGGCTGCGCCGGCACTGCTGCCGCCGGGTGTGCGGTCCTTGTTCCAGGGGTTGCGGGTGATTCCGGTAAGAGGGCTGTCACCGATCGCCTTCCAGCCGAACTCGGGCGTCGTGGTCTTGCCGAGCAGGACCGCGCCTTGCTCGCGCAGTCGCGCCACCATCGGTGAATCTTCGTCCCAAGGCTGATCCTTGCTCACCGATTTCGAGCCGCGCAGCGTCGGCCAGCCGCGCGCCGTCATCACATCCTTGACGGACGTCGGCACGCCATCCACCAAGCCCCGGGCCCCCCCTTTCATCCACCGGGCTTCGGAGGCCCTGGCGTCGGCAAGCGCGGCCTCCTCGTCCACCAGCAGAAAGGCGTTGAGTGCCGGTTGCAAGGCGGCAATGCGCGCGAGCACCGCCTTCGTCACCTCCACGGGTGACAGGGATTTGCGCCGATAGCTGTCGAGAAGAGCGGTGGCGGTCAGCGAGATCGGATTGTCGGACATGCGGTTCCCCTGCGAGCATTGGCGGCAGCCAAGCAGGGCAGGCTATCGCGTTTCTGCACGGATGCGAAACCGGCGGCTCCCTCTCCCGGCAAGCGGGGAGAGGAAGCGGCGGGGAGCGGGCGCGCTACGCGCGATCCATGGCCTCCAGCTCGTCGATCATGCCTTCGATCACGGCGAGCCCTCTCTGCCAGAACTCACGCTTGGTCGCGTCCAGGCCGAAGGGAGCCAGCAGCGCCGAATGGTGCTTGGAGCCGCCGGCCTTGAGCATGTCGAAGTATTTCGCGACGAAGCCTGGATGCGCGTCGCGATAGAGCCCGTACAGCGAGTTCACCAGGCAGTCGCCGAAAGCGTAGGCATAGACGTAGAAGGGCGAATGGATGAAGTGGGGGATGTAGGACCAGTAAGTCTCATACCCCGGGTTCAGCGTGACTGCCGGGCCCAGGCTCTCACCCTGCACGTCGAGCCAGATGCGCCCGAGGCGATCCGGCGTCAGCTCGCCGCTGCGGCGCTCCTCGTGCACCTTGCGCTCGAATGAGTAGAAGGCGATCTGGCGCACGACGGTGTTGATCATGTCCTCCACCTTCTGCGCCAGCATGGCCTTGCGCTCCCGGCTGTCGCTGGCGGCGTCGAGGAGCGCGCGGAAGGTCAGCATCTCGCCGAACACCGAAGCGGTCTCGGCCAGCGTCAGCGGCGTCGGCGCGAGCAGCGGGCCCTGGGGAGCCGCCAGCACCTGGTGCACGCCATGGCCGAGCTCGTGCGCCAGCGTCATCACGTCCCGCGCCTTGCCCTGGTAGTTGAGCAGGATGTAGGGGTGGGCCGAGGGCACGGTCGGATGTGAGAAGGCCCCCGGCGCCTTGCCGGGGCGAACCGGTGCGTCGATCCAGCGGCCGTCGAAGAAGCGCTTGGCGATGGCCGCCATGTCCGGCGCGAATGCGCCGTAGGCGCCGAGCACCGTCGCCTGGGCGTCGGCCCACGGCACGACCCGCTCGGGCTTCTCCGGCAGCGGCGCGTTGCGGTCCCAGTAGGCCAGCTTGTCCTTGCCGAGCCAGCGCGCCTTCATGGCGTAGTAGCGATGGGCCGTGCGCGGATAGGCATCGCGGACGGCGCTGACCAGGGCCTCCACCACCTCGCGCTCGACGCGGTTGGCGAGGTGGCGGCTGTCGGCCACGTCCTTGAACCCGCGCCAGCGGTCGGAGATCTCCTTGTCCTTGGCCAGCGTATTGGTGACCAGGGTGAAGAGGCGCGCGTTGTCGGCGAATACCTTGGCCAGAGCGCCCGCGGCTGCCTGCCTCCTGCCGCCGTCGGCATGCATCAGCAGGTTGAGGGTGGGCTCCAGCGCCAGGGGCTCGCTCTCGCCCTCCACATCGAAGCGCAGGCCCGTCATGGTTTCGCTGAACAGGCGCCCCCAGGCGCTGTGGGCGGGGATGGATTTCTCGTGGAAGAGGCGCTCGAGCTGCTCGTCGAGCTGATAGGGCTTCTCCTTGCGCAGATCGTCGATCCACGGCTTGTAGCGCGCCAGCGCCGGAACCTGCAGGGCCCGGGCCAGGTCGCCATCATCGATCTTGTTCAATTCGAGCTCGAAGAAGATGAGCTCGGTGGTGATCTTGGTGAGCTTCTCGTTGACGTCGCCGTAGAACTTGGCATTCGCCGTGTTCAGCGTGTCGCCGGCATAGAGCAGACCCGCGTAGGAGCCGAGCTTGCCGATGGTGTCGCTCAGGCTCTCGTAGGCCGCGATCGCTTCGGCGAGCCGGTTGCCGTCGCCGCCGATGTCCGTGAGCCTGCCTTGGTAGCGTTCCTTGAGCGCCCGCGCGCCCTGTTCGGCCTTCTCGAGGTCGCTCCGCACGGCCTCGGAGTCGGGCGCCGGATAAAGATCGCCCAGGTTCCACGACGGCATGGCGCCGAGGCCGGACGTGCCCCCGCTGCCCGCTCCGCCGGTAGCGGCCCGAAGGGTGCCGTCGCCATGCCGCGCTTTCTCCATGTGCCGCTCCCGATGAAAGACTGCCCTGCCGTGGCGGCCGGCGCGCCAGGCGCCCTCGCCGGCGCGGCCGTCGAGTTGCACGTCCGCACGGCGCCGCCGTGGCCGCCGTCCGACACCTTACAAAAAAGCATCAACGCTGGGCGAAATGAAACGATGCATTTACTCACCTGCGGCACTCTGCGCACGGCCCAGTAAGTCATGCGTGTCCGGCTGTGCGAAGTTGAGCCGGTTGCGCTGGGGGTGGTCGTAGTCCGTACCGTTGAGTAGAGTCCCGCAAGATGCCCAAGCTCGTCCTGATCGTCGATGACGATCCCGCCCAGCGTCGCATTCTCGAAGAGACCATCCGTCGCCTCGGATACGAGACGAAGACCGCCCAGGGCGGTGAGCAGGCCCTGCAGATACTCGAGGGCCCCGATCGCGATTCCGTTGCTCTCGTGCTGCTCGACCATGTCATGCCCGGTGTCGACGGCATGGAGGTGCTGCGGCGCGTCGCCCTGAAGCCGGGCACTCCCCCCATCATCATGCAGACGGCGCACGGCTCCATCGATGCCGCCATCAACGCCATGCGCGCCGGCGCGGCCGACTTCGTCGTCAAGCCCACTTCGCCCGACCGCCTGGAGGCCTCGATCACCAGCGCGCTAAAGATCGAGGCGCTGCAGGGCGAGATCGCGCGCATCAAGAAGAAGGCCGAGGGCACGCTGGCGTTCGGCGATCTCATCGTGCGCGGCGAGGCGATGCAGCGCGTCATCTCGCTCGGCCGCCGTGCGGCGACCTCGAACATCCCCGTCCTGATCGAAGGCGAGAGCGGCGTCGGCAAGGAGCTGATCGCGCGCGCCATCCAGGGCGAGAGCGACCGCAAGGCCAGGCCGTTCATCACCGTGAACTGCGGCGCCATTCCAGAGAACCTCGTCGAGAGCATCCTGTTCGGTCACGAGAAAGGCTCCTTCACCGGTGCCGTCGACAAGCGCATCGGCAAGTTCCAGGAGGCCGACGGCGGCACGCTGTTCCTCGACGAGATCGGCGAGCTGCCGCTCGACGCCCAGGTGAAGCTGTTGCGCGCCCTGCAGCAAGGCGAGATCGACCCCGTCGGCGCCAAGAAGCCGGTCAAGGTCGACTTCCGCCTGATTTCGGCGACCAACCGCGACATGATCCAGCTCGTCAAGGACGGCAAGTTCCGCGAGGACCTCTACTACCGGCTCAACGTATTCCCGGTGTGGGTGCCCCCGCTGCGCGAGCGGCTCGATGACGTTCCCGAGCTCGCCATGCACTTCCTGGCGCGCTTCGCGGCGGAGGAGGGCCGGCGCGTCAACAGCATCTCCAAGGAGACCCTCGAACTGCTGACCGCCTACTCCTGGCCCGGCAACGTCCGCCAGCTCGAGAACGCCATGTTCCGCGCCGTCGTGCTTGCCGACGGCTCCCAGCTCACGGTCGCCGAGTTCCCGCAGATCGCGGCACACGTCGAGGGCTTCCGCGCCGCCATCCCGCCGGCCCCGGCCCCGGTTGATCGCCGGCCGGTCATCACTGGCCCGGCCATGCTGGGTGCGGAGGATACGGTGCCCAACACGGTGGAGGTCGGCGGCTCCCTCAGCAACAAGGGTGCCCTGGGCATCCAGGCTGTCACCGACAGCGGCGAAATCCGCTCGCTGGAGGCCATGGAGGCCGACATGATCCGCTTGGCGCTCGGCCGCTACCGCGGTCATATGACGGAGGTCGCCAAGCGGCTCGGCATCGGCCGCTCCACGCTCTACCGCAAGATGCGCGAGTTCGGCCTCGAGGAGCGCCCGAACTGAATTTCTGTGCGGCGGCCAATCTGCCGCCGCTCTCCGCTTGTGCAAGCCGGCTGCCCGGTATCAAACTACCCGCGCGCCGTCGCGAACGGCGCGCCGATCCCGCTGGCGCTCGGGCTGACCCTGGAGTGCAGGCAGAATGACAGCGCTGGAGGGCGCTGCCATCCATGTCCACCGCGCTCTTCCTCGTGCAGTGCTTCAACGGCTTGCAGCTCGGCGTGCTGCTGTTCCTGGTGGCGGCGGGCCTCACGCTGGTGTTCGGCGTGATGGATTTCATCAATCTCGCGCATGGCGTCCAGTACATGCTGGGCGCCTATCTGTCGGTGGCCTTCTACAAGGTCACGGGAAGCTTCTTTGCTGCCGCGGCGCTCGCCCTTCCCGCCTCGCTGGCGTGCGGGCTGCTGCTCGAGGTGCTGGTGTTCCGCCATCTCTACGAGCGCGATCACCTGGAGCAGGTGCTGGCGACTTTCGGCATCATCCTGTTCCTCAATCAGGGCGTGAAGATCGTCTGGGGCGCGGCGCCGCTCAACATGGGCATCCCGGATGCCCTCTCGGGCTCCGTGCCGCTGATGGACGGCCTGCGCTATCCCGTCTATCGCTTCGCCATCATCGCTGCCGGGCTGGCGGTGGGGGCCGGCCTCTACCTGCTGGTGAACCATACGCGCGTCGGCATGCTGGTGCGTGCGGGCGCCTCCAATGCGCGCATGATCTCGGCGCTCGGCATCGACATCAAGCGGCTGTTCATGATCGTGTTCGGCTTCGGCGCCATGCTCGCCGGCTTCGCCGGGATCATGGTTGCACCGATCCTGTCGGTAGAGCCGGGCATGGGCGACCAGATCCTGATCTTGGCCTTCGTCGTGATCGTGATTGGCGGCATCGGCTCCATTCGCGGCGCGTTCGTGGCGGCACTGCTGGTCGGCGTGATCGATACGATCGGGCGTTCGTTCATGACCGATACCTTGCGTCTGTTCCTGGCTCCCTCGGCCGCGCGCAGCATCGGCCCGGCCCTCGCATCGATGGCGATCTACGTCCTGATGGCCGCCATTCTCGCCGTTCGCCCGGCGGGCCTGTTTCCGGCGAAGGGGCGCAGGTGATGCCCGCATTGGCAAGGGTTCCCGCGGCGGTGCGCGCCTGGGTGGGCCGCCGCTCCTTCGACCAGCGCGCCGCCGTTCTGCTTCTCGGCGCAATGGCCGGCCTGCCGCTCTTCAGCGCTGCGAGCGGAACCGGCTACCTCCTGCTGCTCGGCGAACGCGCGATGATCCTCGCCATCGCCGCGCTGTCGCTGGAGCTGCTGATTGGCGCCGGCGGCCTGGTGTCGTTCGGTCATGCAGCCTTCATCGGCATCGGGGCCTATGCCGCCGGCATGCTGGCAAGCCACGGCCACGGCACGCTTGCACTGGCGCTGCCCGCCGCGCTCGCCGCGTCGGCGCTGTTCGCGTTGGCGACCGGCGCCATCGCCGTGCGCACCCGCGGGGTCTATTTCATCATGATCACGCTGGCGTTCGGCCAGATGGCGTTCTTCGTCGCCACCTCGCTGGCGCCCTATGGCGGCGATGACGGGCTGACGTGGCCGACGCGCACCCTGGTGCTCGGCACGCGCATGCTCAAGAACGAATGGGCCTTCTACTACGTCGTCCTCGCGTGCCTCGCCGCCGTGTACTTCGCGGTCGGGCGGATCGTCGGCTCGCGGTTCGGGCGGGTGCTGCGCGGCCTTACCGACAACGAGCAGCGCATGCAGGCGATCGGGTTCGCGCCCTATGCCTACCGGCTGACGGCCTACGTGATGGCGGGCACCGTGGCTGGCCTCGCCGGTTTCCTGCTCGGCAACCAGGTGGAGTTCGTCAGCCCCGCCTACATGCACTGGCAGCGCTCGGGCGAGTTGATCATGATGGTGCTGCTCGGCGGCACCGGCACGCTGTACGGGCCGATCGCCGGCGCAATGGCCTACGCGCTGCTCGAGGAGGGATTGTCCAGGCTTACCGAGCACTGGAAGGCGCTGCTTGGGCCGCTGCTCGTGCTTCTCGTGCTGTTCGGCAGCGGCGGAATTGCCGGGGCGGTGACGCGCTGGCAGCGCGGCGAGATCACCTTGGCGCGGATGCGCGCGGCCCTCGACGGCGCTCGGCGTCGGCATGGCCATATCCGCGCGCGTGTCCGCGCCGCCGTCGCCGCGCTCGGCCAACGGAGGCAGGGATGACCGATCCCATCCTCCGCCTCGACGGCATCGACAAGTCGTTCGGTGCACTCAAGGTGACCGATGGGCTGACGCTCGAGGTGGCGCGGGGCGAGACGCACGCCATCATCGGCCCCAACGGGGCGGGCAAAACCACCCTGATCAACCAGATCTCCGGGGCGCTTGCGGCCGATGCCGGGCGCATTCGCTTCGATGGTCACGACGTGACGGCGCTGGCCATGCCGGTCCGCGCCAGGCTCGGGCTCGCGCGCTCGTTCCAGATCACCCAGGTGCTTCCGCGCTTCACCGCGCAGGAGAACGTCGCGCTGGCAGCCCAGGCGCGTTCAGGTTCGAGCTTCCGTTTCTGGCGGCCTGTCCGGGATGAGAGAGATCTCAACGAGACCGCCATGAAGGCGCTTGCCGCAATGGCGCTGGCGGAGCGTGCCCAGGTGCCGGCAGGGTCTCTCTCCCATGGCGAGAAGCGACTGCTGGAGATCGCCATCGCGCTGGCGATGGCGCCGAAGCTGCTCCTCCTCGACGAGCCGATGGCCGGCGCCGGGCCGGAGGAGGCGCGCCGTCTGGTGGCGACGCTGGGCCGCCTGAAGCGCCGCTATACCATCGTGCTGGTCGAGCACGACATGCAGGCCGTGTTCGCGCTCGCCGACCGCATCTCCGTGCTGGTGGAGGGACGCATCATCGCCACGGGCACGCCGGACGCCGTCCGCCGGGACCCCGCAGTCCGCGCCGCCTACCTGGGGGATGCGGCATGACCGGGCCGCTGCTGTCGGTCAAAGGGCTCGAAACAGGTTACGCGGGCTCGCAGGTGCTGTTCGGCGTCGACCTGGACGTCGGCCGCAACGAGGTGGTGAGCCTCATGGGCCGCAACGGCATGGGCAAGACGACCACCGTGCTGGCCATCATGGGGCTGCTTGCGGTGCGCGCCGGCGAGGTCCGTTTCGACGGCCGGATCGTGACTGCCGAGCCGCCGTTCCGCATCGCCCAGGCCGGAATTGGCCTCGTACCGGAGGGAAGGCAGATCTTTCCGACGCTGACCGTGGAGGAGAACCTCGTTGCCACGGCGATACGGCACGAGGGCGACCGGAATGCGTGGACGCTCGATCGCGTCTACACGTTCCTGCCGCGTCTCGCCCAGCGCCGGCGTCACTACGGCGACCAGATCTCCGGCGGCGAGCAGCAGATGCTGGCGATCGGCCGCGCGCTGATGACAAACCCCAGGCTCCTGATCCTGGATGAGGCCACCGAAGGGCTCGCCCCCCTGATCCGGCAGGAGATCTGGGAGCGGCTGGCCGCTCTCAAGCGCGACGGCCTGTCGATCCTCGTCATCGACAAGAACGTGGAGGCGCTGATGCGGCTTTCGAACCGACACCTCATTCTGGAGAAAGGCCGCATCGTGTGGTCGGGCACGCCGAGCGAGCTCGCTGCCGATCCCGGCACGCGCGATCGCTACCTTTCAGTCTAGGGTCTAGACGAACGTCGGTCGCGGCTCAGCTCAGCAGGCCGCGCAGATCGCGCACGGTGCGGTCGGGCTGCAGATCGGGGTACTCATTCGGCGCACCGGTGCGGTTGACCCACACCGTGCGAAAGCCGAACGCCTTGGCGCCCGCGATATCCCACCGGTTGGACGACTGGAACGAGATGTCGGCCGCCTCGCAGGCAAAGCGAGTCGTGGCCAGCTCATAGACTTGCGGCGCGGGCTTGAAGACGCCAACGGCGCTCACCGACAGCACGGCGTCGAGCACATCGGCAAGCCCGGCCGCGCCGACGGCGTCCTCCAGCATGTCAGGATCGCCATTCGACAGGATCGCCACCTTGGCACCACGCGACCTGAGTGTGCCCAGCACCTCGGCGACCTCGGGATAGGCCTTCATCGTTCGATAGGCGGCAAGCAGGTTCTGCCGCACGCTGTCGGCAACGGAAAGGCCTGCCGCGGCGGTGGCGAAATCGAGACTGCGGCACGCAAGCTCCCAGAAGGTCGTCGGCCGCCCGCTCAGCGAGTGCACCCAGGTGTATTCGAGGTGCTTGCTGCGCCAGGTTTGCGAAAGCTGCTGCCACTTGGGTCCAATGGCATCCTTGTAGCGCTCCGCCGCCGCGTGCAGATCGAAGAGCGTGCCGTAGGCGTCGAATACGAAATGATGCATCTCGAACTCCACCGCCCGTCTCATCCAGTCGTCCGCTGACGGCATCGACCCCAGTGCCGGCGCCTGTGCGGCTGCGCCTCTGCGTGCCCGGTGATAAGCACATCGACCCGCCCCGTTTCAATAGGCAGGGAATGCGCCGGCGGCGATCACCCGGCGCGCGCGCATGTGTGGCGAGGCCGCACCGCTCCGGCGCGATCACCGCGAGTTGACTGGACGAGCGGGCGGATCGCCCTAAATACACCGTGCGGACAGCACAGACAGCGCTCGCAAAGACGAACGCGCTACGACAACGAAGATGGAGCGATGATCATGCGACGAGTGTGCCGGCAGGCCAAATAGGCTGCACCCCGCTTTCCGCGATCATCCTTGCGAATCGCCGGGCGGAGCAGGTGCCGCCCCAGGGCGGCTTTTCCCATCTCGATTTTCACGACGGAGCGGCGCTGATGCGCTCTCCGAAGGAGACGTCATGTTCAAGCTGATGACCTTCAAGGGCGACGCGGCCCTCTGGCCCGTTGCCCAACCGGATGACCCCGAGGGTTCGGCCCAATCCCCTTCGCTGCTTTCGGGCATGCTCGCTGGCCCGCGCAGCCTCGTTACCGCCGTCGCCAGGGAATGGTCGGCACGGCGCGCCGTGGAGGCGCTGGCGAGCCTCGATGACCGCATGCTGCGTGACATCGGCCTGGAGAGGGGCCAGATCGGCTCCGTCGTCCGCCACGGCCGGCATGGGCTGACAGGGGACGCCGTGCGCGACGACATCAGCCGCTGGGGCTAGGACGTTAGCCCTCCCGCCGTGGTGTGGGAGGGCCACCGCCTCAACTGCGGCGCATGAGATCGGCAGGCGTGATCAGCACGGAGAATTGCTCGCACCAGACGATAACGCTCCCATACTTGGAGATGTCGAGACCCGCTGGCAGGGCGTAGCGCTGGCTGCCTTGAAACGAGCGCAACCGTCCCAGGTCGACGAATGCCTGCCCGGCAAGGTCGCCGGATGACCTGAGCCGCGGCGCGGGCACGAGGTAGACATGGTACTTGGGCCCCGGCCCGACCTCGAAGTCGCTTTCCAGGAAGACGCTGTTCGCCCGCACCGACACGCTGCCCTTGCCCCAATGGACGGGATCGCTGGGATTGGCGTGGATGAACCGGCCTTCGGCCAGGATCGGGCTCGCGCGTTCCGCCTCGCTGAGCTGCTCGGACGCGGCCGGCGGCGGAAAGACGAACGGAAACAGAAAGAAGCCGAGCGCAAGGCCGAACGCCGTCCCGAGCACGCCTCCCCCCAGGAAGGTCAGCAGGTATCGCCACCACATGATTTCCTCCACCGGCTTTCCAGGTGCGCGACAAGGCCCCTTCACAGAGCATCGCGTCTCGCCCACCATAGCCCGCCGTGTCATAGACAGGGTGCATCGTTTCGATCGGGACGGGTGGATTTGCCTCTTGCGGCAGCCGGTCAGGGCCAGCGTGGAGCAGCACATGGCGCGAAAGGGACGCGAGCAGGCCGCCTCGCTCAAGCAGGTCTGGAATGTGGCCTCCCTGGTGCTTGCGGGCGCAGCGGGACTGCTGTTCGCAGCCGGCTACACGATCCCCGGCCTCATCGCCTTCGCCCTGTGTGCCGGCAGCTACGCCTACGTGCGCCGGGCCCAGCGCAACTAGCGGGCACCCCGGTCGCGACGTCCGCGAGGTGTGACCGGCTGCCATGACGGCCCTTGGTTTGATCGCCCTTTGCCACCGTGCCATGGTCGCGCGCTGATCGCATCGCTCGCCAGGATTTCCCACGCATGATGACCGTCGAGGAGGCCGTCACCGGCCGCCGCAGCATCCGCGCCTTCCTGCCCAAGCCCGTGCCACGCGAGCTCATCGAGCGCGTGCTGACGATTGCCGGCAAGGCGCCCTCCGGCTCCAATGCGCAGCCCTGGAAGGTGTGGGTGCTGCAGGGCGCCGCCCGCGACGAGATCGTGCACGAGGCGGTGGCGCGCTACGACCGCGGCGAGGTAGGCAAGCGCGAATACAACTACTACCCCGAGAAGTGGCGCGACCCCTACCTCGCACGGCGGCGCGCCTGCGGCTGGGGCCTCTATGGCACGCTCGGCATCGGCCGCGACGACAAGCACCGCATGCATGCCCAGCACGCGCGCAACTACGCCTTCTTCGACGCGCCGGTGGGCCTGATCTTCTCCATCGACCGCGACCTGGAGATGGGCTCCTGGCTCGACTATGGCATGTTCCTGCAGGCGATCATGACGGCGGCGCGGGGGTTCGGGCTCGAGACCTGCCCGCAGGCGGCCTGGCTCGTGTTCTACGAATTGCTGCAGCGCCGCCTGGGCATCCCATCCGAGCAGATCATCGTGTGCGGCATGGCGCTGGGCTATCCGGACCCGAATGAAAAGGTCAACGCCTTCACGCCCGAGCGCGCGCCGCTGAGCGACTACGTGACGTTTGTAGATGAGTTGAAGGGGTAGCGGGCGGCGCGACCTCAAATACCCGCTGACCGCCGGATGCACCTCACTGTAAGGGCGCCTTCCTTTCCTCTCCCAGTATGGCAACGGATAAATCAGGCAGCGGACCGTCGCGCGGCATGCAGTCCTGTCACAGGCTTGTGAACGGCGTCGCCGCTCCAGCGCCAAACGATCCGACCTAAAATCGTTCCAGGGTTCCCGCGCCCATACGTGGCACTGCCGGCCGCACCGCATGCGGTCCAGGCTGCCGGATTGTGGATTCTTGCCAGAACGGGGACCCGCACAACGGAGGAGGAAACGATGCCCAACGTCCGCATCAATGGACAGGAGCGCGCCTACGACGGCGATCCGTCGATGCCGCTCATGTGGTACCTGCGCGATGAACTGGGGCTCACCGGCACCAAGTTCGGCTGCGGTGCCGCCCTGTGCGGCGCCTGCACCGTGCATGTCGATGGCAATGCGGTGCGCTCCTGCGTGACGCCCATGTCGACCGTCACCGGCAAGGCGGTCGTCACCATCGAAGGATTGCACCCGAAGGGGGAGCATCCGCTGCAACTGTCCTGGCGCGAGCTCGGGGTGCCGCAGTGCGGCTACTGCCAGACGGGACAGATCATGCAGGCGGCCTCGCTGCTGGCCAAGAAGCCGGCGCCGACGGACGCGGAGATCACCGAGGCCATGGCCGGCAATATCTGTCGCTGCGGCTGCTATCAGCGCATCCACGCGGCCGTGCGCGCCGCTGCCAAGGGGGCGTGATATGACAGAGCTCAACACGCATTCCAAGATTTCCATTGCCAACGTCAGCCGCCGCGGCCTGCTCAAGGGCGTGGCTGCCACCGGCGGGCTCGTGCTTGCGGCGCAAGTTCCCGGCGTGCGCGGGGCGCTCGCGTCCTACCCGACCGGCGCGGAGGCGATGCCGAACGGCGTCGTCAACAACCCTAAGATATTCGTCTCGATCGGCGGCGACGGCACGGTGAGCATCGTTGCCGCTCGCGCCGAGATGGGCACCGGCGCCGCACGCACTGCCCTTCCCATGATGCTGGCGGACGAGTTGGAGGCCGACTGGGCGCGCGTGCGCGTGGTGCAGTCGCCGGGCGACGAGAAGACCTACGGCAACCAGGACACGGACGGCTCGCGCAGCGTGCGCCATTGGATCCAGCCCATGCGACAGTGCGGTGCCGCAGCGCGGCAGATGCTGGAGACGGCAGCCGCGGCGCAGTGGAAGGTCGACGTCTCCGAGGTGGAGGCGAAACTGCACGAGGTCGTGCACAAGCCGACCGGGCGCAAGCTCGGCTACGGGGAGCTCGCC
>DATFCC010000266.1:0-3909 GCA_035253505.1 Hyphomicrobiaceae bacterium | reverse complement strand
GCCGCCGAGCGCGTCTTCGTCGTCACCAAGGAAGGCGAGGTGCGCTGCCTTTCGGGCTCGGACGGCACCGAGCTGTGGACGTTCAAGGGCATGCCGGAGCGGGCCAGCCTTCTCTCCAACGCCAGCCCGGCCGTCGACGGCGATATCGTGGTGGTGCCCTATCCGACCGGCGATCTGGTGGCGCTGCGCGTATCCGACGGGAAGGCGGCGTGGACAGAATCGCTGGCGCGCACCCGCACCGGCTCGTCGATGGCGGCCATGAGCGACACCGCGCGGCCGGCGATCGACGGCGGCACCGTGTTCGCCGTCGCTCACGGCGGCCGCATGGTCGCAACCGCCCAGAAGACCGGCGAGCGCCTGTGGTCTTTGACCGTGCCCAGCAGCCAGGCCCCGTGGGTCGCCGGCGACTCGGTGTTCGTCGTCGACACCGGCGGGCAGCTCATGGCCATCACCCGGCGCGACGGCAAGATCCAGTGGACCACCAAGCTGACCGGCAGCAACAACTGGTCGGGGCCGGTGCTCGCCGGCAACCGGCTGTGGCTGACGTCGGGCAAGGGACAGCTCATTGGCGTCGACGCCACCACCGGCCGCATCGAGAGCCAGCAGGACCTCGGCCAGCCCGTCTACATCGCCCCCGTCGTCGCCGGCGGGCGCATGTTCGTGCTGACCGACAAGGCCAAGCTGATCGCATTCAACTGACGGCGCGGATTGAACTGCGGCGCATTTCGCGCTAGGTCGCTCTCCACCGGCGGCGCTCTGCGCGCTCGGCCCCTGAACGCGCCCCTGCGCCATCATCCGGCATGTCCCCCACCATCGCCATCGTCGGCCGCCCCAATGTCGGCAAGTCGACGCTCTTCAACCGGCTGACGGCAAAACGAGCCGCGCTCGTCTCCGATATCCCGGGGCTGACGCGCGATCGCCGCGAGGGCGAGGCCGACATCGCCGGCCACAAGGTGCGGCTCGTCGACACCGCCGGCCTCGAGGAAGCGGCGCCCGGCAGCATCGCGGCCCGCATGCGCGCGCAAAGCGAGGCCGCCATCGCCCAGGCCGACCTCGTGCTATTCGTCCTCGACGCGCGCGAAGGCATCGTTCCGGCCGACCAGACGTTTGCGCGCGTCGTGCGGCAGTCGGGCAAACCCGTCGTGCTGATCGCCAACAAGTGCGAGGGCCGCGCCGGTGCGGACGGTTTCTACGATGCCTACCGTCTGGGCCTCGGCGACCCCATCGCCATCTCCGCCGAGCACGGCGAAGGCCTGGGCGATCTCGTCGGTGCGGTGCTTGCCGCGCTCGGCCTCAAGGCGCATCGCACGCGCCGCAAGGGCGAGGAGCACGCCGAGCCGGAGACCGCGGCAACACGCCATCCCATCCGCCTTGCCGTCGTCGGCCGCCCCAACGCCGGCAAATCGACGCTCGTCAACGCGCTGCTCGGCGAGGAGCGCATGATCACCGGGCCGGAGCCCGGCCTGACGCGCGACGCCGTCGCGTCCGAGCTGGCCTGGGGCAACCAGCCGATCCGGCTGTTCGATACGGCAGGTCTCCGGCGCAAGGCCCGTGTCAGCGAGGCGGCCGAGAAGCTTGCCGCCAGCGACGCCGTGCGCGCCATCCGCTTCGCCGAAGTGGTGGTGGTGCTCGTGGATGCCGAGCATCCCTTCGAGCATCAGGACCTCACCATCGCCGATCTCGTTGCTGAGGAGGGCCGCGCGCTGGTCGTGGCGGTCAACAAGTGGGACCTCGTTTCCGACAAGCAACGCCGGCTGAAGGACCTGCGAGAGACGGTGGAGGAGAAGCTCACGCAGGTATCGGGGGTGCCCGTCGTCACCCTCTCGGCGCTGGCCGGCGTCGGCCTGGAGAGGCTGATGAGCGAGGTGCTGCGCGTCTACGAGATTTGGAATCGCCGCGTTCCGACGCCCCACCTCAACCGCTGGCTGGGCGAAGCCCTGGAACGCCACGCGCCGCCGGCGTCGAAGGGGCGGCGCGTCAAGATCCGATTCATGACACAGGCCTCGGCGCGGCCGCCGACCTTCGTCGCCTTCTGCGCCCGGCCAGAAGCGTTGCCGCAGGCCTACCTGCGCTATCTGACGAACAGCCTGCGCGAGACCTTCGACCTGCCTGGGGTGCCGATCCGCATCAAGCTCCGGCGCGGCGACAATCCGTTCGCCGGCAAGCGCGATGGACGCTGAGGATTCGTGGCCGAGCGCAACGGGTGCGGCCGGCCAAAGAAGAAGAGGACGAGGAGACCTTGGCCTCCAGCGTCCTCCCCTTTGCGGGCACTCTCTCGGTGCGGGGTGGAAAGAGCGCCCACATTCCTGCGCCGCGTCGATCGGCGCTCGGTCCGGCGCATCCTGTCGGATCACCCTCCCGCAGGCTATTGCGATCTTGGGAATATTTCTTGTTCCTCGCAACGTTCGCCGTTCCGCCGCATTGGTGCGTAGGCTGTGCAGCAGCGCGAATCGACACTGATCTGGGGGACAAATGTCGAACGCAGGAGCTGCCCACGGCGAGTGGGCAGCGATGGAGGCCGTGCATCGGCTGGCCGATGCCAAGGTTGCGCTCGCGTCGCCGCCGCGGGACTGGGGCTCCGTCGTCGTCACGCGCTTCCTGATGGGCAAGGTCGACGTCAATCTTCCCGCCCTCGGCGTTCCGGCCTATGGCATCAACTACGGGCCTGACATGCACCTGGAGCGGACGCTCAACGGGCGTCGCGTCAGTGGGAGCGGCCGGGCAGGTTATCTTTCCCTGCTGCCCATGGACGAGGACACGCGCTGGGTGTTCGACAAGCCCGGCGACATCGTCCTCGTCGTCCTCAACCGCCGCGTATTCGAGGACGCCATCGAGCAGCGCACAGGCAAGCCGGCGAGCGCGGCCGAAATCATCCCACGCTTCGTCATCCGCGACTTCGAGCTGGAGCGCATCGCCCATCACCTGCTGGGCGAAGTGTCGGACCCGCGGCCGGACGGCCGCCTGCGCGTGGAGCAGATGGCGCATGAACTGACCAGCCGTCTCGTCGACTCGCATACGAACGTTTGCGAACCGGATGTCGACAGCACGGGTGTGGCTCCCAATCGGATAAAGCGTGCCGAGGAGTTCATCCAGGAGAACCTGGGCGCGGACCTGTCGCTCGAGGACATTTCCCGCGCCGCGGGAATGAGCCGGTTCCACTTCGCCAAGACGTTCAAGCAGTCCCGCGGGCTCTCCCCTTATGCGTACGTCAAAGAGCTGCGGTTGCGTCAGGCGCGCACGCTGCTGCACGACCGCGACCTGACCATCAGCCAGGTGGCGGAAGCCGTCGGCTTCTCGCACAGCTACTTCACGGCCGAGTTCCGCCAGCGCATGGGTATGACGCCGAGCCGGTTCCGCGACGTGCTGCAGGCTTGAACGAAGGACACCCGGGGCCAGCCACGCACGGTGGCGCTTTCCGAGCGCCCGACATCGGTTCAGCGCAGGCGGCCGCTGGCGTGGGCCAGGAAGAGATAGACGCGCCCAGCATCGGAGACGAGATGGTCGTGGACGGCGCGCGGGGTCTTCTGCTCGGTCTCGCGCACCAGCCGCTCGAAGTCGGTGAGGAAACGATCGACCGTGCGGCGGAAGTCCATGTCGCGCCCGTAGCGCTCCGACACCTCGTCGAAGCTGGAGCGGCCCTCGGCCGTGTAGATGCTGCGCACCATGATGCCGCGCTGGCCGGCCCGGAACCGCGACCAGATGGCGGAAGCGGTCGTCGGATCGACGGCGCGCGAGATGCTCTCGATGTCGAGCATCGGCGCGCGGACCGTGCCGTCGTCATCGAGCGAGGCGCGCGCCAGCAGGTCGGTCAGCGACCAGCGGTCGCCGCTCTCCGCCGGGAGGGCGGCTATGGGCGTTGGTGCGGGGGCGTGAGGCGCAGGCGCCTGCGCGTGGACTGGAGCAGGCGTG